>CAYWAV010000086.1:0-16325 GCA_964456225.1 uncultured Chitinophaga sp.
TATAAAAAAACTATCTTCTTTTTTTCCATTTTACGTATAAGAATCTGACAATAAGGAGCATCAAAAGAGAGGAAACAAAACCAATCCAAAAATAATAATGTCCTAACATTTGTTTAGTTAAGTAGGGAATCATCCTAAAATTGAATTTCTCCTCGGCAGCTACTGTATGAGACCAATAATCTATATTGTAACTTTCTATAGGATTCAGCTTTTGTCCGGTTAATGAAATGCCATTAAGCGCAACAGCTCCATCTTTTACATTAACCTGCAATACAGCGTCTCTCGGCAAATCACGAATGGCCGTTTGAATAAAATGTATATTACTTTCAGGCTCTTTATCATAAAAGAAAGAAGCGGGTCCACCTCCTAATGATCCTGACATCCAAAAAATATTTTTTGTTTTTGCTAATTCAAACAGCAAAGGTTTTACATCCGTTTCAAAATTGTTTTTACCTATAGATGTACGAGTGTTACCAAGAAACAACCGATTATACCTTTCGTTATTTTCTGCCCATACCGGTCGGTGAGAAAAAATGAAAATATTTTTAAATTGAAGATTATTTTTTAAAGTTTGCTCCAATAAATTTTTCAAAAACGCTAGCTGAGAACCTTTAATACTTCCATCATCAATTTCTGTATTTAAAATAATAAATAGGTTATCGTTAATGGATAGTTTAAAATAAGTGTTCCCATACACCTTCTCATACATATTCCCATTGGATATATCGTGATTACCAACAGCATTATACAAAGGCATCTTTAACTTATCGAAAAAACTTTTTTGATAATGTTCCATATAAGACGCATTAACATCTATAAAAAGATCTCCAAGACTAATAAGAAAAACAGGTTTCAGATTGTTCAATGTATCTATGCCGGCTAAAATAGTTGCAGCCGGATAAGTGGATTGATTGCTTGAAGAACCATGAAAATGACCACTTACAATAAATGAAAAATTTCCTGTAGAATCACTTGTCGTTGTTGCTTTATTAAAAACAGAGTTGAACTGTCCGTAAGTATAACAGCTAAACAATTGCAGGATTGCAACAAGAATTATTTTATTTCTTTTTCTCACCTTTAATAATTGCTTCTACATTTTTAGTATCATCTGTAGCTTCTACTCCATCGAAAATCAGAGAGGCTTTTTTATCTTTTAAATATTTCTGGTTCACATTAGCAAAAGAACCGGAATTTATTTGTATTACCGGGTATCCGGCTCCTGACTTATTATTATAGGCAACTATTCCTGTTTTAGAATCAGAAATGTTCAGCTTTTGAATCACAATATCAGCATTATCTTCTCCTGAAACAGCGATAGTTGAATTTTTAATACGGATATCATTCCCATTTAACTGAGTACCAGCTTTTGCATTTATTCCTTTATTTCCAGAACCTTCTATGTAGATCGATTGGATTGTTACTTTTCCCATTGTAATATCAAGTGCATTTTCTTTAGAATTCTCAAACACGCAATTAGTAACTGTGCCTTCTGAAAAGTCAATGTCAAGCGCATCGTTATGCATATCCTTAAACAAACATTTCTTAAATGAAAAAGGAGAACGAATCAAATTGATCGCATCTTCGGCTTTGCATTTATAAAAACTACAATTATCGAATTCAACGGCTGACTCATAAAACGTTAGCGCACCTGTTCTAAAAAAATGCTTATCTAAAACTTTTGGGAGATTTAAAAATGTTACATTTTTAAACAGTGATTTTTCAGCATTAATAAAAATTATTCCAGAAGAAGAAGAATCACTTGATTTAAACACAAATTGCTCATCCTCCTCTGCAACAATAAAAAACGAGGAATAGGAAATGATCTTAGCATTTTTAATCATATCAATTGTAGCAGCTGATCCAATCAATCTATAACCAAAAGGTATCACCAGATCCTTATCTAAGGAATGAATTCCGGGTTTTATATGAATTAATTTTTCATCTTCATTCACAGTCAAAAAGGAGAATTCAGAAATATTGCTTTCTGTTTTTTTTAATTCAACAGCAATGAATTCATTATCAGTATGCGGGAAAGGAAACACCTTTGCCTCTTTTTTTTCTGAGGAACCCAAGATTGAGTATTCAATCATTAAGGAATCAATCAACTTGTTATTCCACTTAAAATTATCCGGCATGATACATTTAATATCAGAATAATTTAAAAATTCTCTTGCTTGTTTAGCTGGAAGCACCAAAGGCTTGGCGACAACTCTAAAACCATTAACAAGTAATGCATTAATTTGAACGGGCAATGCATCTATTGGAGCTACTTGCAATGTAACAACATTGCTATCTACAGATCTTAAGTATGCATGAAGCGCTTTGGGTGGTGATAAAATTCTTAAAATATTCTGTTGTCTTTTAAAATAATCACTTTTATCAAATTTTTTATATGGAAATTCTTTATAGATAATTGCCAAATTTTTTTGAAGATCAGTATTGGATTCAGCAAAAAATTCATCAAGGTATTTAGAGGATGCCATACGTTCTAGCTGTTTTACGTATTCTGCAAAAAATAATTTGTCACTAAATATCATAGAGTGCCAATCTATAAAATTCACAGTAGAGTCCAACATTACAAATTTATATTGTCCCGAAATATCTCTTGAATTCAAATTTGTAAAACTTTCATAAGCAACCGGCTCTAATTTTGATGTTAAAGGGTTGTAATAATATTTTATGTCACTCCAGTCTATACTATGAACGCCACCAACCAAATCAATTATCGCATGAAATTTTGCTAACCGTGTTAGATCAAACGCTTGAGCAACGCTGATTTTTTTATTCCTTAGCCCTTCTACCAATGCTAATGCATTTAAATAATACTGCTTTTGCACACTATCAGCCAACACATTGCTTTCCCGATAAGCTTCAGGATTTGCAGAATAATAAGAAGCGAATTCATCAAAAGAATTATGATAGGTGTATTCATTATACCTGTTTACCCAATACAAATCAGGATTGAAACGGATGATCGGTCCTTTTTTTCTGTTGTTGTTTTCGATTAATTCATTTTCGAAATTTTCTTCAACCGCATATATCCCCCAATCATTACCATTTACTGTTACATTAATAAACTTGTAACGCAAAGCGATAACACCCTCACGCTTCATCAATTCATGATAGATCCATTCATAAATATACCCCCGTGTTCCTGGGTGTTGTATTGTAAAGCGTTTCATTCCCATAAAGGAATCTTTTCCTTTTGTTTTGATACGAAACGACCATTTATTATCCTGCAAATGATCGGTCATGTGTCCTTTCAAACGGAGCTTTACTTTTATTTTAGTACCACTATAATCGATTGTCGCGGGCACATAATCTCCATCCAAATCATTTACTATTACTCCGCGTTCAAGAGCCTGGTTTCTGTTCTTTTCAAGCTTTTTGAAATCCTCATCTTTTATTTCAATGGACATTGATTCCGGCTTCGCGTCCATTCCTTTCCAATAATTTGAAGAAACACTTGAGATGAAATCCCACAAACCTGAATAGCCTTTTGCTTGCACTAGAGAAGATCCTTTATATGCTCCAACAATTAATGCAATAAAAAAAATAAATAAAACAAATCGCTTGTTAAAGTATTTTTCGAACATTGATTTCTCAGATTTTCTATCGTTTGAATTGTTTATCTCCATGGTCATTAATTAGCTTGCACGGCTATTTCGGTTTGCTCTTCAGGCTCAACTTCAATTGTTTCTTTGGATGTAATTTCCTCACTGGTAATAATCGTAAATATAATAATTGCAAAAAATGCATACGCACTTAAAGAACCTACTAACCATGATTCAAAAAAAGCAGTAAAGGAAATTGCAAACATAATTGGAAAGGCATACTTTGTTTTTCTTGAAGCCTCAATAAACATAAGAATATAAGATCTCAAATAAATAAAAAGTCCTATCAATCCCTGATCCATCCAAAATGTCAGAAAGGAATTATGTATTCCTCCTTGATGACCCAATTTAGATAATAAACCGTAATTCTGCCTCATATAAAACTCATTATATGCAAAGCCTTTTCCTATAAAAAAATTATTTTGAATTTGCTGCCAGGCAAATCCCCAGGCAACATATCTTCCACTTCCATCTTCCAGGGTATTCAGCCTGAAGAAGTCCTGCAAACCCAATGATGTAATAATAAGAACTAAATTATTATTGATAATCTCAGCAAGGAAGAGGGTTATCGAAAATAAAACAAATCCCAGAAAAGGAGAAAGACTAAAAAAACGCTGAAAAACATAAAAAATCAGGATCGCAAGAATTGCATTTCTCGAATCCGTTAAAAAAATTGAGATCAAAATGGCTAAATAAATAATCAGTTGCTCTTGTTTTTTAAATAAGTCTGAAAAAAAATCGTTAATGACAAAAAAGATTATAAAAAACAACACACAATAGATTCCTAATCCATTCGGATTTCCCATAACCCCTCTGTACCGACCTCCTTCTAATGAGGCTAAGTCAGGGAAAGAATACTTCAGGATAAAGCCCAGAACAAGGGAGGTAAAAACAAAAAGCACGAAGCGCTTAAAAAACAACTCACCATGCGCCCTGAACAGCCTTGTAACTATATTGGGGATAATCATAAAAGAAATAGCAAAGGAAATTGTTTTCTGAACACTTGTAAAAAAAAAGGAATCATTTACACTAAATAGCATAGTAAATACACTGAACAAGAAAAAAGGAATAAAAATCTTGTACAATTTATTTAAAGGCTGGAAATTATCGGAATCAAAGAAAAAGAAAATTGCCAAAACACTGATGTAAATATTCTTGACATCTTTTGCAAATAGAAGAGCTGGCTCTAAACTGTCCGACAAAATTAAAATGAATAAATAGCCGAAAAGCAACTCTTCAATCATGCCTTTCTTATACATCAGAAACATTGAAACAGGAACTACAATGTAAGATGCAAAAGGAATATACACTCCCACTATCAGCCAGACAAAAAGCAGAATATAAAACTGAATATTTTCTTTGTAATATTCTATCACAAGGCTAAATTATTTAGCTCCAAATATACAGTTTAATAGGCTTTTGGGCTACTTTTTAGGGTAATTTGTTTGTCGCCTTTTAAATTAAAAAAAGCATTGAGCTGGTTGGCCTGGTATTGCGGCCGCTGTTGAGCAAACGTTCGCATAACCTCCACGTTGGAGCGCCATGCCGAATAAGATCCAATTGCCCTCCAGCGGTGAATGTGCTCCTGCATCTCCGGATCAAGCACTCGCTGCATTTCATCAATCTTTGGAATAGTTGCCTCGCTGCTAAAAGTTGTGTTCAAATGGTGCTGAAAACGGGTTAAAAATTCATTAACAAATGCTTCATTCTTTATTAATCCGCTAAACAATACCCCAACACTCCCAACCTTCGTTGTTTTGTCAAGTAAATTAGATCCGGGTGTACTCAGGGAGTTATAACCAAAACCCCAATCGGTATCATATAGCATCCATCTCCACCTTCCGTCTTTGGCAAATAAACTATCTGCTTGGGAATCATACCTCCAAAATTTAACATTATTGTTGGGCCAATCGCTATTACAAAAATAAACATTGGCGATTATAAAATCCGTAAAACTTCTTATGTCTATTTTTGACTTTATCAATTCATAATTCTTATCATCCGAAAGATCATTTTTTTTAACAAAATCAATAAGTTCGGAAAACGATTCCTCATCTTCTTTTTTGCCTTGAAACAGCTTCCCGCTGAGTTCAAGGATAGTAATACTATCTACATTTAAATGATACTTATGGGATAAATAATTTTCATCAAATCGTTCACGGATATTATGAATTCCCCAATATTCACCATTTATAAAAACAATAGAAGGGCGATAATCCTGAATATCTATGAATGAATTTTCCATGAGCGACTGCATGAACGCATCACGAAACATCGTTTTATCCCAATCGTTGCCTGAATTGCGCAAGATGAAGGAACTAAACACTGCTTTTCTTTTATTATCAAACAGGTCGTATACCAATGTCGCCTGCCCGTATTTTTGCCTGAAACAAACCCGCAATGACTTTTGTGCAAATCCCCTGGTTGCATTACCATTAATTCTCAATCCAACTTTGCATTCAAAACCTAACTCTCCATTAGGTTCAAAAAATTCAATATTAGCATCCCGTTCAGCATCCATGCCTCTCATTAAGTAATTTGCAGGAAACTCCCACCAAGGAAGATCCAAAGGAAGATTTTTTCTTGTGTAATTATCTTTATCAACATAATTATTTCCTAAAACATAAATGCCTTTGTTGAATCCAAATAAATCTTTCTGATTTACTGTGATCGAAATAACAGGAAGTGTGTATTTTTTATCAGCATCATCCACAAAAAAAGTGCTGACCAACTCCCGGCTTTTACCATTTTTGTCATCTACTGCAATAGCTCTGAGTACGGTTCCTTTGCATACATCACCAATAGGCGGCTTCCAGCGCGGGGAAGTGGGTATGGCCGACAGATAATTTCTATTTGCAGATCTATTTTCCAACAAGAACGGTTGATCATATACTGTTGATGCTAGAGAAGGTTCAGAACCATCAATTGTATAATATATACGCTCGTGGGCGGAGGAAGAAATCAGTTTAACAGTAACAGAAGTACTATAAAATCCAGCTGATGGCATGCATTCCGGCTTTTCTATTTTTTCCGAAAAATGTAATTTAGGAAAATCATCTTTTGACGTTCCTGAAAATTTTAAACTAAAAAACAATGAAGTAAGTGCAATAAAAATAATCAAAAAGACGAGAATCTTTAATTTAAATGATAATTGCTTCTTGGCATGCAGGATCGCTTTCATTTTAGATCATTAAAATAAAACACGTTCAATACCTTGCAAATATTTTGAATTTTTGGTCATTGCAAAAGGAAAACCGTTACTGATAACATTCGCTTCCTCGTCCAAACTCATTTCATACTTCAATTCCAAAACCACAGCCTGAGGGTTATTCACTTTATTCAAAAATGTATTGTTGTTATAAGATATCCTATAATATATCTGTTCACTATCAATGGTGAGTCTGAATTTTTTATCAGCGGAAAGGAAATATTTACGGATATAGGAGTTTAAAAGAGCCGGCTGCATAGACAGCATCCAATGCCTGATATCAATAGGCGTGTTAGCTATTGCAGCTTCTATTTGCTGTTTCGAAAAATGTTCATCCAATTGAAAAGCATCAAGAGAATAGGATTGTTTTCTACCTAGTAGGCCTTTTTTTATTTTAAACTCCAGCATCGCATTGGTAACCTTACCAAATAAGCCTCCATACCATCGAATCCTTGCTTTGGTTCTATTCGTATCTCCTTCTACATTCCGGTAATAGCTGTCAAACGCCAAGGAATCAAAGTATATATTATTGACTGTGCGTTGATGATGAATTTCCGTAAAACAAGCCGGATTGAATTTAATGATCTGCTCTACTTCTGCAGCAGAATGATCTGTAATTAAAAATTTACGTTCATGACGTAATTCTTCTGATTGACTATTGACTATCTGTCCCATTGAACAGAATTATAGATCACGTGTATTATCCATAAATGTGATGGCTACAGAAGGATGGATTCCTTTTAAGGCATTTTTCGCATTTTCCAACTGCTCTATATCATTAAACTCTACATAAAATGATGCTTCAATGGCTGAGGTATTTTCATCACTTCGTTTTAACTTCAGAGAGGAACAGTGTTTTTTGAGTTCCTCCACAATTTTGCTGAGATCAACTGAGGCTGGAGCGTTGCTTGTTATTGTAAGATACAGACTTTGAGTTTCCATGTCTTTTTTAAATCGGCTATTGAACCAAATCACGGTCACAAAGCCAACAAAGGCAATGAGCGTTAAAATCGTTAATCCGGCTCCGCAGCCCAATCCAATAGCAATTGTTAAGAACAAATACGTAAGCTCTTCGGGTTCCTTGATAGCTGAACGAAAACGAACAATAGATAAAGCACCCACTAAACCAAGGGACAGTGCCAGCGATGATTTTACAATGGAAATAATAAACATTGTGGTAATAGCCAATACAATAAAATTTCGGGAAAACGATTTTCGATTGGAAAGTGAATTGCCATATTTAACATATAATCGTCCTAAGATATAGGCCAATACAGCACAAACAATAAAACTGAATATAAAATTTGGTATTGCCTTGGGAGAAAAGCCCGAAAGATTGTCTGCTATAAAGGTCTTTATTTCGTTCATAAGGTAATGTGTTGCTAATTTTTCAAGATAAAATTACACTTTTTTGGGTTATATGCATAATTATAATAAAAGCCCTGCATTTAAACAAAATGCAGGACTTTTATCATATTGAAAAGAGAGACGATTACTCCAATTATTCTGCTCCGCTTTTATTTGCTGTTATTTTATAATTATTAACTTGTTAGTGATTTTTATGTTATTTGTTATCAATGTACAGAAATACATTCCAGGTAAAAGATTACTTGTTTCTATTTTTTGGCAATTTATATCCTTATTTGTTTTTAAAATAAATATCGATTTGATCTCTTTGCCATCCATTGAAGTGATCGAAATAGTTGCGTCATCATTCGATTTTAAAACATACTTTATGTAGATATAATCATTTGCAGGATTGGGAGAAATACTGAATTCAGAATAGTCTAGAGCATTATTAATGTTTGTTCCTGCCGGTAAAACAGTTACTGAATCCGACAAAGGATTCAAAGGAATAATTGTTCCGGTATTATCTACACCCAAAATATTATTCAAGGAAAAAGTTAAAAGTCCTGTGTTCGTTGTACTTGCCATAAAATTTAAAGTGGCAACAGTTCCGTTCCCGGATTGATTCAAATGATTTATTCTTGAAAAACCAATATCCAGTTGTCCGAAAGCAGAAAAATTCTTTTCCAAATGAACATTATTTGATGACGATACTAACCAGGAACTGTCATAGTCCACATAAATATTTCCATTTTCTATTAAATTTTGGTCATAAATGACAGAAAATGCCAAACCATAAACATTTACGGCAGGAGATATCGAAGTTCCTAATTTTACCGGAACACTCACCATATCACCACTATTGATGCTTGCAGCAGAATAATCAATAAATAAATCTGTTATACTTCTTCCATCTCCTTGATAAATTGGATATGCAGGATGGACGAGAGAGTAATTTAATGCGACAGCAACTGTATCATTTGCATCAACAATTCCATTACCATCACAATCTGCGTGTTTTGTATTTGTAGTGTCAATGAATTGCGAAAGCCAATCCAAGCAAGGTTCTGCTTGCCAGCTTATGGTTGCACCGGGACGAACAAAGCCTGTTTCACCATAGGCTAAACCAATATTTAAAATATCCATATTGTTTGCTACCAAATCATAATTGGCATCTCCCGGCCACACATTTGAAATTGGTTGCTGACAGGTAGTAAAGCTCCAGCCACTGTTGTTTCCCAAATCAAAACTATAATCTCCTGCATAAAAAACAGCACCTCCGTTGCCAACAATATCTTGCAAATAAATATAGTTAACACAAATCGTGTCCAATGCTTTACTCATGGTTGCTTGGATTCCTGGGGACGTACTTTGAATTGTAACAGGAAAACTTCCGTTGCTGTTTACCTGAAAATCGTTATTAACTACCAGCGTATCATTAGCACCAAGCTGAACTATCTTCCCCGGATTATTAAAATATAAACTGTCAAACACATTGCCGCCCCAAACACCAACATCATTAGAGCTGAAGATGTTCACATCTTCCATAAAATCTGCTCGAACAAAAGTATTATTACCATTTATTGT
Source organism: uncultured Chitinophaga sp. (assembly GCA_964456225.1). GTDB lineage: Bacteria > Bacteroidota > Bacteroidia > 2-12-FULL-35-15 > 2-12-FULL-35-15 > 2-12-FULL-35-15. The sequence continues at coordinate 9,757 of CAYWAV010000086.1, forward strand.
TATTGGAGCATTCCCAACTAATCTTGTTACCACATTATCATAACCATCCATGGTAAAAAGCGAAAAAGAATTTAATACTTCCAGATAGTTTATTGTGTTATTAATCATTACACAATTTTGACCATAAACAATTATCATACTATCTATTGTTGCGTTGCCTACCGTTCCTGAGCCTAGATTTGTTGCAATAATTTTATTGTAAATACTTCCATTGATAAAATATAGCTCCGCCTGTATTATACAACTATCAGCATCTATCAATGCATTGCTTGTAAAAGCGCCACTTGGCTGCGTAGTTTTTTTGTGGTGATTTTATTTTAAGCCTTTGAGAAATCAGAGGCTTTGTTGGATTCGTTACTAAACTGCTCTTATCGGCATTAATGATAAGAAGATTTAATCACCTTTTCAATCTCATAAATTGTCTTCTCAATTACATCTTCCCAAAGAAATTGGTTTTTAATTTTTTGGATGGAGTATTGTTTCATTTCTATAAGCTGGTTCTGGGGCATTTTAATAAATATTACAATACTCTTTTTTAGTAGTAATTTATTCCCCGGTTCCACTAGAATGCCATTTGTATTATCCACCTGCTCGCTCACAGCTCCCACATCACTTGCAATAATTGCTAAGCCTGATGCCATTGCTTCGAGAATTACAGTTGGCATACCTTCGCTGTAACTCGGACAAACCAACACATCGGCCTCCGAAAGAATGCCTTGAATTTTTTTAAAATCAGAAATGGCACCATGATAAATAATTTTTTCCGAACTTAATTTTTTATCTTCCGGAATAGCGCCAATAAATTCAAAACTAAAATTCTGCGCAGGCAATAACTGATTTAAAACTTCCGTTAACTCCTTTACTCCTTTTCTGCGCTCATACCTACCGACAAATACAAATTTTCGTTTTGGGTTCACTTTCAAAGGCTGACTTCTTATCCAACTTTCGTCTATTCCAATCGGGATTTCAATAATTTTGCTTTGTGAAATTCCTTGATCAGTAATTATTTTACTGAGCTTTCCTCCTAATGAAAAAACGACATCCGCATTCCTCATTGATCTTAAAACAGGTCGTTTAAAAAGATATTGCTCCAGTTTTGTTTTAGTGCCGGCCGCTTTTTGAAACATTTCTAAACCATGAAAATTAATACCAACTGGCGTATTTAAATTTTTCATTTCCAGCAATTTCATTCCACACAATCCTTGCACATAAACAAAATCCACCGGTTTGTTTTTTTTCAAGGCATCATAAATAGCAGCAGAATATGCATAGGATTCCCGAATATAATGCCCGGGAAATTTATCTAATTTTGGAAAAGGAATAAGAAAGGAATGAATGTATTTTTTTTCTTCTTCGAAAAAGCAGCTTAAACGGTTTGCTTCTTCAAAGTCAGCTGCGGTATGGTACAGATCCACTTCAATTTTATTCTGAGCAAAATAACGTGCAAGGTAGAATGAATGTTTTTGCATTCCTCCAATAACATAAGGATATATACCATCTGTTAGAAGTGCTATTCTCATTCCTGTTTTTTAGTATTAGGATTAGAGCTTAGTTCATGCTCATTTACCTTTATTTTTAAAGACAGCTTATGAGAAGGCTTTTCTACTAATCGATAAAAAACATAAGAACATATTAGAGTAAATACTATTCCACCGAACACAACTATTATTTTTTCAAAAGTATTGGTACAGATATGAGAAAAGTAATTTACCAATGCCGTCCCGGTTAAACTATGCATTAAATAAACAGAGTATGACATGTTACCAATAAAACTTAATTTTTTATTCTTGTAATCGCTATATAACAATAGCATTGGAATAATAATTATTGAACCAAAAATGACAAGCAAGCCACTTCCTGCACCATAAAATAAATAAATAAGATACAATATTGTAATAGAAAGATATTCTGCTTTACCAATTGTTTTTGTAACGTAGGAACATAAAAGCGTTCCAATTAGCAATACAGGAAAATAGTGCAACAAATATTGATTTACTAAAAAACAAGGAATCAATATCGCGCAGTAAGTAATTAATCTAATGTACATTTTTTTGCTGAAGAATAATGGATACATCAGCCCCATAGTTAAATACCACTGAGCTTCAACAGCTAAGGTCCAATAAGAATCACGAACCCAACGTTCCCCTTCAAAAAATGGAACTAGATATCCTAATTGCAAAAGGATTTGCTTAACAGTAGGAAATGTTTCAACACCATTATAATAAGGACTCAATGTTCTTATGTAGGTATAAGCAATTGCCAAACCCAACGCAATTATAAAAGGTGGTTCTATTCGAATTAATCTTCTGGCACAAAAACGAAAATAATCCTTAATCTCATACTGGCAATGAAATAGCCACCAAGGAATAACAAACCCTGAAATAGTAAAAAAAACAATAACAGCCATATATCCTATATTATGGATATACGGCAAAATAGGACTGTCAAAAAAGCCTGTTATATTACAAGTAAAATGCGCAAAACATACTAATAAAATACCTATCGCTCTGTAAGAGTTTATTACAGAGATGTTTTTTTGTAGCGTAATTTTTTGTGACATAAGCGTTATTGCAATAGTTTATGGTAGAAATCAAAGGTAATACTTTCGGAATACTTTTTCTTTATTTTTACCTGAAGGCTTTCTGCATGTTTCTTCAACAGTTCAAGATCATTGATATAAAAACGAAGTTTTGCTGTTAGATCCTTTTCATCGTCTTGTTTAAAGAGCAGTAATTCTTTACCGTGATCAAACAAGCTTTTAATCGTTGGAGTATCCGGAGCAACAACGGCCATTTTAGCAGCACCGTACTCAAATATCTTGTTGGGTGCCCCATACCAATTTGAACCGGGCATCACACCAATATGTAGTTTTTTTTTATAATTTAAAAGTTGCTGTCCATCCATAAAGCCCGGCATTTCTACAGATGCAGCATATTTATTTTCTTTTACCAATTGTTTTATGTATTCAAAATCCATCCCATTTCCCAATAAAAACAATTTCACATTATGCCCTTCATTTTTTAATGTTGTAAAGGCTTTTAGAAGAAGATCTACTCTGTGCCATTTTAGGAAAGAACCAATAAATCCGATATTAATCTCGCCATCGATGGTTTTATTTTCCACGTACTCAAAACGCGTATAATCAACATTCTGATGAATAAAACAAGGGAGCTGACGATTGAATTTTTTCGTGAGGAAACCCTTCACAGCATCTGAATAAACAACAATGGAACTGGCTTGCAATAAGCTGAGTTGCTCAACTGTTCTTGCTCTTTTTTTAAAGAACAATTGACCGGGATGAAAAAAGGCATGCTCTTCTAATACAGGATTGTCATATACCAGTACCAAAGACTTCTTATATTTTTTCGATAACTTATAGCCTATGTCAGATCCATACGTATAAAATTCTAAAATTTCATCAAAGGGTTTTCCATTGTCAATATTTGTATATAAGCTTTCTAGCCAAGAATACATGCGTTTGTCTTTCACAAATTCCTTAATAAATGCAGGCAGAAATTTTTTGAAAGTGGATGGTCTCATTGCAACCACCGACTTAGTTTGCTGTTCGGGAATAGCATCAAATTCTATATCATTGATTCTTACACCATACCCATTTTTAAATAGAATACCAGCCAGACAATGAATGTAGGAACCTAAAGCCGACTGACGATTAAAAATCTCATCAGTACTTTTTGCATATACAATTAGAATTTGTTTCTTCATTTATTCAAACCTGAACATTGGCATTATCGGGGTGAATTTTAATTTACCGCCTTTTACTATTTTTTTAATAATACGATACAAAAAAACATATATGATATAGGGCGGATTATAAATTAAATTAATCACAAAACTTGCAAGTGTTCGGGGAATTTTATAATGATATACCCATCTTAATTTCATTGTTTCTCTTTTATAATGAAACGCTTCCGGATAGCCGCCTCCGAAGTGCATAATGGCTGGATTTACTTTTTCATCATATTTATAAAATTCGCAATAGCCTTTTAAAGCATCCATTTTAAAAACTCCACTTTGTCCTACGGGGGTGTACATTCCTTTTGCGGAATCATCAATTGGCTGCATATTATTTATTGCCATAGCAATTGACATAGCAGGCTCATCTCCTGCTTGTCCGCTGAATTTCCATAAATTCAATTCATCGTACTTATTATAAAATATGTCTAATGCTTCATTAAAAACCCTTTCTGCCTTCTCTCCTTTTTCAAAATAATAGACTCCACCATTAAATGTCGGTAAATAATTGATGCCAAGTTTTGTTTTTAAAACTTCGACAGTTGTTCCTAATAATGGTCCTGACATCACATTTTTTCCAATGACGCTTACAGGATGATTAATAAAGCGTTCAAAAAGCCAGTCGATAGAATCTATTACCAAACAATCCACATCAATAAACATTGTTTTAGTAAACGGACTGTACTTATTCATGCATAGTTTTTGGCTGTACCCAATACCAAGAGTATTATCAATAGGAATAATGATGTCATAATATTTTTTAAGGTCTTCATCCTGCGAATCAGTAACCAGCGCTCTTGAAATATGAGGATTGCTTAAAGCAAGTGAAACGGCAATTTGGCGGGCCATGTGGATATAGCGTTGTTTCCCTTGAGCAATAATTAATATTCCGCGTTCCTGATCCATAAATATTAATTATTTCCAATCAATATTTTGTTTTACGATTTTCGCAGGATTACCTGCAATCAAACTGTTATCCGCAAAGTCACCTTTTACTATACTTCCGGCAGCGATTACACAGTTGTTTCCTATATGCGTGTTTTTCAATACTGTAACATTGCATCCTATCCACACTTTATTTCCGATAGAAACAATGCTGTTCTTCCGTTCTTTTTTTTCAGTACCAAGTATTTCATGATGATCATCATCAATAATTGTTACTCCCCAACTTATTGCGCAATCTCTTCCGATAGAAAGAGCGTTCACAACCTCTATGTGCATATCGGAGGTAAAATAAGTGTTATTACCAATGCTGAGCTTTGCATTATCTTTTACAATAATATTAACCCCGGGACCAATAGAAACGGAATGACCGATATTTATCTTTGAATTTTCACCAAAGTAAATATTGATCGGCAAAAGTGATACAACCGCACGTCTTTTATCCGGATTTCCTAAATTAATTCTTCCACCCAGCTGTACTTGAGCAGTACTCTTGATTTTTATACCCGATGTATGCCAGATCTTAAAGGGCAAATAAATGCCGCTTAAAGTGGGGTACTTGAGCATAGTTAAAAATTTCATCATTTAATCTTTAGTAATATAAGAAAACCGCTTTTTCAATTTTAAAAAATAGGATTCGAAGAAATGAAAACTAATATAACTGATACCTAAAGTAATCATAAAAATAATAAAGCCTTCAATTAATGAAATTAAAAAAGAATCGTCTCCTGTGTATGCCTTTTTAAAGAAAAAAGTTCCAATTATTGATCCTATAGGATGCAATAAATAAAGCCCGTATGTATATTTCCCCCATTTGGTGAAAAATTTCAAATGAGAAAGCTTTAATGTATCTGTTTTACTAAAGTTTTGATGCGCAATTACAAAACCAAAGAATAAAATATTGGCAAATCTTGATAACGCAATATAATATGGAGTTTTGATATAGTATTCACCTAAGAGGAGAAAAATAATACCAAGCAGATATACTGCATAAATTATCTTTGGTCTCAAATTTTCAAAAAAGAGTTTGAACGTTATCGAATTCAAAGAATAATAGGCTACCAATGCTCCTAAAGCTAAATCACCAACCACTCCCAACGTATGAAAGTAAATATAGGCTGTATCATCATAATTGGCAATACGAAATACTAAAGCGATCAATAAAATAAAATAGAATGCGTATTTATATAAATACTTTGGCAACAACCAAAACAAAAGCGGCCAAACAAAATAAAACTGCTCTTCAATAGCAACCGACCAGGTAACTCCAGCTTGCATAGTGCCTTGTGAAAGACAGTTGTTAGAGATATTAATCAGATCGAAATTACTTAAGAATATGAAATAATAGATGGGCTGAGCACACGAAACTTGATAAATATTCAGTTGATGCTGAACAAAAGGATATAGAAAAAAAACGAAAATCAAAACAGCATAATATAACGGCCAGATTCTTAAAAATCTCCTGATATAAAATGCCTTCACATCAATTTTACCATTCAGTTCAATTTCGAACAAAATCAAATAGGTGATTAAAAAACCACTCAGAACAAAAAAAATAGAAACACCCAAACCGCCATTGCAAAATAATGTATAAAGAATATGTTCCAACAAAGGCTTATCATGCAGTGGCAACTGCTTAAATGCGCCCCATAAAATATGCTCAAAAAACACAAATGAAAAGGCTATAAAACGCAGTGCATCTAAATTGGGGAAAAATATTTTATTCTGTTTTTCTATCATTTTATTTTAATAAAAATTCAGATAATTTTTTCACCCAAAATGAACGGTGCAATTTTTCTTTATTCGTTAATGGTAATTTGGAATAAATTCCTTTTGAGATATTATTCAATATTTTAAAGAATGAATTATCATCT
>CAYWAV010000087.1:0-16110 GCA_964456225.1 uncultured Chitinophaga sp.
ATTTTTCAAAAAAGTCGGTGAAGCGCAAACCTTCTTTAGTACCCAAACATAAAATCCCACCATTTATAAGGCTTTCATAAAAAAGTTTTTGTACCTTATTTTGCAAACTGTTATCAAAATAAATGAGTACGTTTCTGCATAATATGAGGTGTACCTCTGCGAATACACTATCGGTAACCAAATTATGATTCGCCCATACAATATTTTTTTTCAGTGATTGATTCATGATAATATTATCATGACTGGAAGTATAATAACTTGAAAAAGGTTCTTTTCCTCCCGAAAGTTGATAATTGGAAGTATATTCTCTCATCATCGAATTTGAAAATATCCCTTCTTTTGCTCTGTTTAAAGCATGTTGGTTAAAATCAGTAGCGTAAATTGTTGTTCTTTCATACAGCCCTTCTTCCTGCAAAATAATTGCCATTGAATATGCTTCTTCTCCAGTTGCACATCCGGCATGCCATATTTTTATAAAGGGGTAGGTTCTTAAAATAGGAATAACATTTTGGCGTAACGACTTATAAAAATCTTCATCACGAAACATTTCGGTTACTGTTATTGACAAATCCTGTAAAAATTCGTGTGCAAATGTTTCATCTTTGAGAACTTTAGATTGAATTTGGGAAACATCTTCTAGTCCAGACAGCGCCATCCTGTTCCTAATCCTGCGATTGATGTGGGCTTTGGAATACTGTCTGAAATCATATCCGTATTTTTGGTAAATAGCCTCTAATAATAAGGAAATTTCCAGTTCTGAAGTGTCTTCCCTTGTCATTTTACACAATCTTACGTAACTTAAAAACGAAAGAGTTACACGATTTTATATAAATGTTACATAAATCACACATTTCCTCTTAAGGAAAAGAATGTCGAGTGTTTTTATCAGGTTCACCCCTACAGCAAACCATCGGCATGAAATATAGTATTTTCAGACCATTTATTAGTAGAAATTAGACCTCCTGCTGAAACCAAAAAAACACAAGGAAACAAAATAGAAAGTCCCTTACATGGCCTGATTGACTACTGGTTGAATTCATTAGTTCTCTAAGTACCTAAAAATCAATCATAATGTTCGACAAATTCGACACGTAGGGTACCGAGCGGAATATATGTTGTAATTATAGTTATACTATTTATTCCGTTTTTTTTATAATCCCAACAGCAACATCAGTAAGCCATTTCAGTATTAATACTTTTTTGTGATAATTGCTGTATCTGATTATACGCCTCAAGAGTTCATCAAGTCTTTTAACAATATCAATTCAACCAAAAAGTTCGACAAATCCAACCCAAAGCGTACTTAACCAAAAACCCTTGATAAAGTCTAATTTATCAGGGGTTTTGGGTTTTCGCATGAATATATATAAAACGATTTATTTCGGGTTCGCATTCTCTTCTTCTTTTTTCTTTTCATCTAAATCAGCTTGCTTTTTAGCAGCATCTTTTGCTTCCTCTTTTTTTATGTCTTCTTTCTTATTTTCTAATTTTTTTTCAGCTTTTATCCTTTCGCGTTCTTTCTCCTTAACTTTTTCGTTTGCTTTTCTTGAGTCTTCAGCCTTATCGTCCGTTTTATTTTGTGATTTCCTTAGCTCATCTGATTTATCATTCGTTTTGCTTTGGGCTTTTCTTTGTTCTTCTGCTTTATCATCTGCTTTTTCCTGAGCCTTTTTTACTTCTTCGTTTTTATTGTCAATTTTTTTTTCAGCCTTTTCAATGTCCTTATTTCTATTTTCAATTTTTTTAGCTTCTTCTAATTTAGCTTTGGTTGAATCATTAGATGTTTGTGCAATAGCTGTGCTTATTGAAATAAGTGAACAGATTGCAACAAATAATCCTATTTTTTTAATTGATTTCATAAAATTTGCTTTAATGCAGCAAATACATTTTTACTGCGACTCAAAGGTGAGAGTTATTCAAAGGATAGAGTTGCATATTGTTTTCAATTAGTTACATCTTTCACAGATTTTAATTTTTTCTTGTATAAGGACAGGAAGTATGCCTTCACGACAACTCAAACTATCAAAATGAAATTCCAAGAAAAAATTGGACGAAAATTGTTTAGCACTAACCGATATGTTTAAGGGAAACATTAATTGGGAAGGCCATTTGGTAAAATACATTAATTGAAAAGATGAACCTCTAATTTCCATTACATCCCCATACCTTTAATGGTATTAAACTCCTCCTCCAACTCTTTACATGCTTCCATACAAACAATTTCCAATTGTGAAACAAGTTCAGGAAGTTTGTCTAGGTGTTTTTCTGTACTGGCATATTCCTGAATTTTTTTTGACATATCTTCATACTTTACATCAATGCCCACAATGGAAAATGAAGAAATAATTTTATGAGCTGCTGCCTGTAATGCCCACCAATCTTTATGTTTCAGACTTCCATTAATCGTTTTTATTAAAGTTGGTGTTTGCTCCAGATAAGCAGAGATTAATTCCAGCATCAACTTCGGTTTCGATTTAGTGAGGTCATGCAACCTGTTCAGGTTAGTGTATTTCACTTCTTTGTTTTTATTTTCCTCTTCGTTCTTTTGCTCGATATGTTTTTCCTGCAAAGGTTTCTTTACGAGTTTTGCTATTTTGCTGTATAATAAATGTTCGTCAACGGGCTTTGATAAATAATCGTCCATGCCTACTGCTTTACATTTTTCTAAATCCACTGTTGTTACATCAGCTGTTAAAGCAATGATAGGAATTTTAGAGTTCATTGTTTTACGAATGTACTGCGTGGCTTCAAAACCATTCATTTCAGGCATTTGTAAATCCATCAAAACGATATCGTACATTTTGTTGTGCAACTTTTTGATGGCAATTTTCCCATTGCCTGCAAAATCACTTTTAAATCCGAAATCATCTAACAGTGTTCTCATCAGTAATTGATTGAGAGAAATATCTTCCACCACCAGCACATGTATATTTTTAATTTTCGGATCCAACTTTAGAGCTTCGCTCTCAAACCTTGCTTTATCATTTGTTTTCAGAAAATCCAAAGTAATACTAAAAGTGGTTCCTTCGCCAATCTTACTTTTCACAGAAATGATTCCGCCCTGGGCTTCTACCAATTGCTTCACAATAGCAAGCCCTAATCCTGTTCCGCCATAAAGGCTAGAGGTTTCGCTGGTGGCTTGATGAAATTTTTCAAAAATGCTTACTAACTTATTTTCCGCAATTCCAATTCCTGAATCTTTTACCTTAAATTGTATTGTTACCTTTTTTGCATCTTCGCTCAGCATGCGAACATCCACGGTAATTTTTCCTTTTGAAGTAAACTTAATTGCGTTACTCAACAGGTTTAAAATGATTTGATGGAGGCGTACAGAATCGCCAAGTAAAATTTCAGGAATGGTTTTGTCATACTCTTTTACTAATTCTAAATTCTTTTCCTGAATTTTTGTTTCAAACAAATGTAGCATGGCGGATATAGATGCCGCCATTTTGAAAGGTGTTTTCACAAATACCATTTTGCCTGCATCTACTTTTGCTAAATCAAGTATATCATTAATCAAAACAATCAGCGAATCGCCACTTGTTTTGATGGCTTCTAAATATTCTCTTTGTTTAACAGAAATTTCTGTTTTCAATACTACTTTTGTGAAACCGATAATCGCATTCATAGGAGTACGGATTTCATGGCTCATGTTCGACAAAAATTGCTGTTTCGAATTTGTTGCATTTTCTGCAATTAATGTGGCGCTTTCTGCTCTGCTTTGCGCTTCTTTTGCAATTTCTGTTGCTGATTCCGCGAAAATTTTCGCTTCAGTTAATTCTCCAGCTATTCTTTTTTGGTCGGTAATGTCTATTCGTGCTGAAACAAATTGGTAGGGCTTTCCACGCTCATCAAGAAAAGGAACAATGATGGTATGCACCCAATAAATTGTTCCGTCTTTTGCTTTGTTTCTAATTTCTCCTCTCCATATTTTTCCTTCGGATATTATTTTCCATTTATCCGCAAAAAAACTTTTTGGGTGAAAACCAGAATTAATGATGCGATGATCTTGACCGATTAATTCTTCACGGCTGTATTTCGAAATCTTACAAAAATTATCATTCGCATACTTGATGATTCCTTTTTGATCGGTAATACCAACGATGGCAAATTCATCGAGCGCAAATTTGTAATCCGTAATTTCCTTTAAGGTCTTTGCTAAATTCGTTTCAAGTTTTTTCCGCTCCGTAATATCTTTCATTGCTAAAAGGATGAGTTGCTCTTTGTTTTTTTCATTATTAACATGACGAGCATTTAATAACAAAGTGCACTCTCCAACATGAGGAAGATTAATGAGAATCTCGTATTCGTTAATTTCAGTTTTCTTTGGCAGAATTTCTTCTAATAAAGAACGCAACTGCGTATTATCAAACAAACTATTATGTATTTCATAAATCAGTTGCCCTTCCGCTTCCTGTTCAGCAATGTTAAACTTTTTATAGAACGACTTATTGATACTTTTTATGCGAAGATTTTTATCCAATACTACAAATGGATCCCTTACGGTAGCAATAATGGCTTCAGAATATTGACGTGTTGCATTAATCTGATCTTGCTTATCAAGCATCTCCTGATTGACAATAATCAATTCTTCGTTGGTTGATTGCAACTCTTCTTTTGATGTTTCTAATTCTTCATTCAAACTTTGCATTTCTTCACTGCTACTATGCAATTCTTCATTTGCACTTTGTAACTCTTCGTTTGCAGTTTCTTGATCTTCGGTAATTGCACGCATATCCTCGCGTGTGAGTGTAAGTTCTTTTTCTAATTGCTCTATTCGTTGATGAGCTTCCTTATTTATTGTTTTTTCTGAAGATGATTTTCCTTTGATAGCTATCTTTTTCTCGGCAAGTGCTGTTCTGTGAAAAAGAACCAGGAAATGAGGTTCAATGCTGTTAGCAAGGGGAACAACTTCAACAGTTATCTGCATAATTTCACCACCTGACTTAACTAAAATTCCGTCCTTTTGTGCAGAGGCATTAGTCGTTTTGGCTTTATGTAAAGTATTCCGCAATTCAAAGGCCAAGCCTTCGCGTGCCATTTTTAGTAGGTTAAAGGTAGGTTTACCTTGTGGCGCTTCCAAAAATGGTGTAATAATTCCGTTAATATGCACCACGTCCATCTGGTCATTTACAATAACACTAGCAGGAGTATATTTTGAAAGCAGAAGTGCTTCAGCAGTTTTACGAAAATCGTTTTGCAATACCTCAGGCTTAGCTGTTTTTTTAACTTTTTCGGTTAATTGTAAATCTTTACCATCAGTGTTATAATACATAAAGCGGTTAGGTACAAGTTTACGAGCATATATTTTATCATCTTTTGCATATGCGGAAAACAGTTCTACTGCAGGGCCTGTAGTTTCTGCTTTTCCTAACACAAGAAATCCGTTTTCTTTTAACGCATAATGAAACGTACTCAATGCCCTTTTCTGTAAAAAAGTATCCATGTAAATTAAAACATTACGGCAACTTATCAAATCCATTTTTGCAAAAGGAGGGTCTTTCAGAAAATTGTGAACAGCAAACACGCACATATCTCGTATTTGTTTGTTAACCTGATAACCATCACTGTTTTTTGTAAAATAGTTTTTCAGTACCGAGCCTGGTATATTTTTTAAGTCTCCGTTATTGTAACAACCCATTCTTGCTTTTGCAATAGCACTTTCGGAAATATCGGAAGCGAAAATTTGAATTTGCCTGCCCGATATTTTTTCTAAAAATTGATGGAGTATAATCGCTAATGAATACACTTCTTCTCCGGTTGAACAGGCTGCTACCCATATTCGGACAGGCTCAGGAGAAGGTTTGTTTTTTAGTATTGCGGGAAATACATTTTCTGTAATAGTTTGGAAAACTTTAGGGTCACGGAAAAAGGAAGTAACCGGAATCAACATGTCATTAAAAAGCGAGTCTTGTTCTTCTGTATTTTTTTCCAAAAATTTTAAGTAAGCCGTTAGTTTTGCTTTTCCACTAATCACCATTCTTCGAGCTATGCGCCTGCGGACAGTAGTTTGTTTGTAATACGTAAAATCAACTCCGCTACTTTGGCGAAGCACTAAAATAATTTGATTAAAAACATCATCATCATCTTTAGGTGAATTTTTATCAATATTTTTATATCCGCTATAGGTGTGCATCATCTGCAACAACTTTTCAGGAATTTCTTCGGGTGGTAAAATAAAATCCACAACATCAGCATCTATGGCATTTTTTGGCATATAGTCATAACCAGCCGATTCTTGGTCTTGTGCAAAAGTTATTCCACCATGTGCTTTAATTGCTTTTAAGCCTTCTGTTCCATCAGTACCAGTACCCGAAAGCACAATACCCACTGCCAAATTTTGATGAACTTCGGCAAGTGTTGTAAAAAAAACATCAATAGCGCCATTTATTTTTATGTTATTTCGTGGAGTGAGTTTAAGCACACCATCTGTAGATATCAACATTTTGTTTTCAGGGATCACATAAATATTATCAGGAGCTAGATGAATATCATCGGTAATCTCAAATACAGGGATTTTGGTTGTTTTTGAAAGAATTTCAGGAAGAATACTTTCGTGAGTTGGATCTAAATGTTGTACCAACACATAAGCCATTCCCGAATCAATTGGAATCGCTTTTAAAAAGCGTTTAAAAGCATCTAGTCCGCCCGCTGAAGCACCTATACCTATAATCGGAAAATCCTGCTCCGTTTTTTGAGGTGCGATTGAATCATTCTTTTTTGTAGATGCCATCGCTTTAAATATGATTGTTTTGTAAATGTACGCCCTTAAAATGAATAAACAGGGTATGTATATAAGTATTTGGAAGTATATGTAAAGATTGTAATTGATAGTCAAACCAAAGTACAGGGATTAATATGTTTATTTTTCTTAATGAGAACTTTAAGCATTCCATTTCTGTAGCCTTCCAAATTATCTACTTCTGCAGCTTTTGTATACAAATATTATAATTACGCGTGTGAATTATGTAATACTTAACAAGAAGTGTGTAACAATTTAAATAGCACACCATGCCACTTTTGCATTGCATTAATTAATTAACCAAAAATTAATCTTAGAAATTATGGCAACAAAAACTGCAACAAAAGATGTCTTGAAAAAGGAACAAGGAATACTATACAAAGAAATTTCTTCCTTAAAGAACACCATCAGCGCTTACAAGGCTGAAAGAAAATCTAATTGGCAGTCTTTTAAGAAGAAGACAAATGAAGAACTTGACATTCTCTGTAAGTCAGTTGATAAATTGTCAGCACTCAAAAAGAAATAAAAATTTCAAAAAAATTAATGTTTCAGGATTGAAAAAAACTTCAGTCATCTACTTTAAAAAAATTAAAAAAATGTTTTACGAAGGTTATCATTTTGGCGGCACGCACCTCATTGGATGGTTTGTATGGGCTATATTACTATTTTGGATATTTGCTACTCCGTATGACATTCCATACCAAAGGAAAAGTTCTGCATTAGATATTTTACAAAAACGATTTGCTTCTGGACAAATTGATAAAGAACAATATCAGGAACACGAAGCAATTCTTGAACAAGACTTAGTCAAGTAATATGTGCTTTTCAACTACAGCAAGTTTTGGAGCTAGCGCAATTCTAGCGATTGTTGGCATTGCATCCTTAAAAAAAGTACAAACATCTTCGCAGTTAATGTTTGCACTTATTCCCATTATTTTTTCCATTCAACAGCTTACCGAAGCGTTTGTGTGGATTTCTTTAACAAATCCCAATTATAGGCATTGCCAGCATATTCCAATTTACATATTTGTGTTTTTTGCTCAGGTTCTTTGGACTTTGTGGGTTCCTCTTTCTTTTTTTCTTATCGAAAAAAATATTAAAAGAAAAAGTATCTTATTGGGATTGGTTGCCATAGGTTCAGCTATTTCTATTTTTCATTTTTATAATTTAATCTTCTTTAATGTTAATGCTGCAATAACACCTTTTCATATATTTTATGATTTAGATTTTCCATTAAGGAATAATTTAATTATGGAAAGCCTCTATTTAATATGTATCATCATTCCCCCTTTGATTTCAAGCATTAAAAGAACATCCATGCTGGGAATTTTACTTTCCGCATCATTTCTTATTACAAAATTGTATTTTAATGATTATATTATTTCTGTTTGGTGCTTTTTTGCAGCACTAATTAGCGTTTTGGTATTACTAATTATGAAAGAGTTGAAAGAAAAAGATCTACTAATAAAATTGCCCAACACAACTGAAAAAAATGAAAAACATTAACGAAATATCTGCTAAGGCTCCTGATGCATTTGATAAATCGGAGACAAAAGAACTATTCGACAAATTGCAGAAACAGCTCTTCAATCTTCAAAATATTTTTTATGCTGAAGGGAAGTATGCCTTACTTATTGTTTTGCAAGGAATGGACACATCGGGAAAAGATGGCATCATTCGCCATGTATTCTCCCATGTAAACCCTCAAGGCTGTGATGTAAAATCATTTAAAATTCCAACAGAAGAAGAAAGATCCCACGACTTCCTATGGCGCATTAATGCTAATCTACCAAAAAAAGGAATGATTCAAATCTTTAATAGATCTCACTATGAGGAAATTCTATTTCCTGTAGTGCATAAAGCGTTGAATAAGATTCAAATTAAGGAACGTCAAACAGTTATTAACCAGTTTGAAGAACATCTCCAAAAAAGCAACACCATTATCTTAAAATTCTATCTGCATATTTCTCAGAAAGAGCAAGAGACAAGGTTAGAGGATCGATTAACCCGTCCAGAAAAAAAATGGAAATACAATATTGCAGATAAAAAAGAGTCGAAAAGATGGGACGCTTATATGAATGCCTACCAAAATATATTTGATGGGTGTACAAAAAAAAACCAATGGATTATTGTTCCTTCTGATCAGAAATGGTATAGAAATTTTATTGTAGCAAATACAATTGTAAAAACGCTTAAAGGCTTAAAAATGAAGTATCCGGAATAACTATAAATAAAAAAATGATGTACAAATAGTCAACAGGCTCAATTAAAAAACAGCTTAAGAAACAAAAACAAATTCTGCTCCATCATTAATATGTGAATTATATAAATTAGACGATGCCTTTATTTTTTGCAATTTAAAAAACATTATAATATCAAGCCTAACTATGAAATCTTATGGCAAACGAGAAAGAAATTGAAACTAAAATTATTTCCATTACTAATAATATAAGGACAAATTATCCTGAACTATTAGAATATTTGAATGAAATGACGGTTACGATACCCAATGAAAATAATCCGAAAATAAATACTGCTGTTTTACAATCATATTATGACTCATTGTGCGCTATTCTCAAAAAATACAAAGATGAACATTAATAAAAATGAGGCGAATCTGAAGGAGGCATTGTTAGAGCTAAACGCCACTTTTGGCAAACCTTTTTTGAAAAGCTCACATGCGAATAATAAATACCAGAAATAATTGATGGTCTCACCTGATTTTTGGCGCTTATTAGCAGGGCTTGCCCTGTTTCTATATGGAATGTTCCATTTAGAAGATGGCATGAAGCAAATGGAAGGAAGGTCTTTCAAACTCTTTCTGCAAAAGCACACCAAGAATAAATTTAGTGCCATCTTAAGTGGAGCAGGAATTACAGCCATTTTACAAAGTAGTTCTATCGTCAATTTAATGCTGCTATCTTTTGTGGGCGCGGGAATGCTCTCTATGCGAAATGCGCTTGGAGTTGTATTAGGTGCAAATGTGGGTGGCACTTTTAATAGTTGGCTTGTAGCTACCTTGGGGTTCAATGCAAATATTACCAAATTTACTTTGCCTGCTATTGGCATTGCTGGCATTGCTTTAATAATATTCCGAAAAAAGAAAAAGATATCTCAAGCAGCTAAATTCCTCATGGGTTTTGGCATTTTGTTTTTGGGTTTGCAGTTCATGAAAGAAAGCATGGACTCGCTGCTAAAAACTTTTGAATTCACTCCTTATCTTCATTATCATAGAATAGTTTTTGTACTCATCGGTTTTGCAATTACTGCGCTTATACAAACCAGTGCTGCTACGGTAGTACTAGTTATCAGTGCATTGTACGCAACCATCATTCCCATCGAAACTGCTGTGGCAGTTGTTCTTGGAGCAGAATTAGGAACCACGATTAAACTCTTAATAGGTTCCATTGGTGGCATCTCGGCAAAGAAGCGAGTGGCCAGTGCCAATATCATTTTCAACATTGTAACTTCCGTATTTGGTTTCGTATTATTAGTGCCCATTATAAAATTATTGAGAGATGTCATCGGCATTGAAAACCCGCTCATAATTTTAGTATCCTTTCAGACGTTTATTAACATTGCCGGAGTTATTTTCTTTTATTTTTTCCTAAATTCATTGGGAAATTTTTTAGAAAGACGCTTTGCGGATGACAATAAAATAGCTACTTCCTTTCTTCAAAATACTAGTCCAGAAATTTTTGATATTGCATTAGAAATGATTGAAAAAGAAACTGGCCTTTTTATTTATCGCACTATTCATTTGAATATGGAAGTTTTTCAAATTGAAGATGCAAGCAGCGATGAAAATGAATTCAAAAAAAAGGCAGAAAGTAACAAGGTTTTTTCATCTTCATTACCTTACCTAGAAAAATATCATCTGCTGAAACAGGCAGAAGGTGAAATTTTGTCTTTCTACTCCAAAATGATCGAGCAAGAAAGTAATCAGGGTGACCTCATTCGCCTTAATCAACTTATGACGGCAGTTAGAAGCGCAATGTATGGAGCCAAAAGCATGAAGGACATTGACCATGACAGAATAGAATTCAGCAATTCGGTAAACGAGGTGAAATATGGTATCTACAAATTGTTCCGCAGACAATTGGTTGATTTTTATTCAGAAATAAATCAGATATTCTTAGTTAAGGATAAAAAAATCTGTTCTCAAAAACTGGAAACTCTTTTCGAAAAAATAAAATTGGATTACAGTGAACGTGTGAAATCTTCTTATTTAGATACTGGAAAAGATGTTATGAAAGAGGTAGACATTTCAACATTATTCATCTTAAATCTCGAAATATTTACTTCTTGCAAAGCAATTATTTTTTCATTGAAGGATTATATGCTAGACGATGAAGTATCCGAAATATTTGAAGATAGCCTTGCTCCTCTTGTGTAATAGACAGATTGCTAAAAAAGTATACCCCTCAATAATTTCACCAGATAAGGGTTGAGGGCAACTAAAGATAGCACAGTAAGCTGATATTGCCTAATTTTATTAAACCTCACTATTTAGGTAAAATGCTACTTAGTGCTTAAATCTCATACTGTTTTCATGAAACAAAATCAAATTACAAAAAAAATTACTGCAAAACTCATCTTTGGGATAATTCAAAAGCGAAAGCCGCAATCTCACAAAGGAACTTATGGACACGCCATTATCGTTGCAGGAAGTTTAGGTAAAATGGGAGCTGCAGTGCTTGCAGCAAAAGCTTGTTTGAGAAGTGGCGTGGGTTTACTCACTATGTATATTCCCAAATGTGGTTACACTATTTTGCAGACTGCGATACCCGAAGCAATGGTTATTTGCGATGAAAATGAAGCTGCCATTTCTGGTGCCATTCGGGTAGAAAGATTTAATGTAGTAGGCATTGGCTGTGGTATTGGCACAAGTCCAGAAACAACAAAAGTTTTAAAAAAAATCATTAAAAGTGTTGAAAATCCAATGGTGCTAGATGCTGATGCTATTAATATTATTGCTAAAAATAAATTGTGGATGAAATGGATTCCTTCTGAAAGTATTTTTACACCTCATGCAATAGAATTTGAACGTTTAGTTGGTAAATCAACTAGTGAAGAAAGCCGAAAAAAAATGCAAATAGAGTTCTCGAAAAGGCATAACGTTTATGTGATTTTAAAAGGGCATAACACATATATTTCATGCCCAAATGGCGACACCTATGTCAACACAACAGGTAATGCTGGCATGGCAAAAGCAGGCAATGGAGACGCTTTAACAGGAATTGTGACAGCGCTATTGGCACAAGGCTATACGCCTGAACAGGCTTGCATCGCGAGTGTTTATTTACATGGCTTAGCTGGTGACATTGCTGTAAAGGAAATTGGAGAATTATCGTTGCTTCCCTCAGATTTAATTAATACCATTGGGAAAGCATTTTTAAAATTAAGTGCCAATAAGTAAAATAATATGCTCTCAAATAATTTCAACATACAAGGCTTAACAAATGAGCAGGTAATTCTTGCAAGGAAAAAGTTTGGTCAAAACACGTTGAACTTCAAAGAAGAAAACAGTGTTTTAGATGCAGTAAAAAATTTGGCAAAGGAGCCAATGATTATTTTATTGCTAGTTGCGGCTCTGATTTACTTTGTAAGTGGAAAATTTGGCGATGGAATTTTTCTTTTGTCCGCCATCATTATTGTTTCTGTAATTTCCCTATTTCAAGAATCAAGAAGCCGCAACGCATTACAAAAACTAAAAAACTTTACTCAACCTATTTGCAAGGTAATCAGGAATGGCATAACGGAAGAAATAAAAAGCGAAGACATAGTAGTTGGCGATAGTTTGATAGTGGAAGAAGGAACTTTGATTACAGCCGATGGAATCATTGTTCATTCCAATGATTTTTCGGTAAACGAGTCTATTCTTACAGGAGAATCATTTCCTGTTTTTAAAGACAAATCAACAAAAGATAATTTTATTTTTAAAGGAACAACAGTTGCGAGCGGCTTAGCGATTGTTACCATTTCAAGTATCGGCAACGAAACCAAGTTAGGGAAAATTGGTAAGAGCCTGGAAAGCATAAAAGAAGAAAAAACACCCTTAGAATTGCAAATAGGCAATTTTGTAAAAAAGTTAGTTATTGCAGGTGCCATCGTTTTCGTAGTGGTTTGGGCTATCAATTATTTTCGTTCATACAATTTATTGGATAGTTTGTTAAAGGCGCTTACTTTGGCGATGAGCATTTTGCCTGAAGAAATCCCGATGGCATTTACCACATTTATGGCAATTGGTGCCTGGCGTTTAATGAAAATGGGTGTTGTGGTCAAACAAATGAAAACGGTGGAAACATTAGGTTCTGCAACAGTTATTTGCATAGACAAGACAGGTACTATTACCGAAAACAAAATGAGTTTGGCAAAAGTATTTTCCTTGGCTTCTCAAAAAGTAACGAACCCAGAGGAAGCAAATGACGATGAAAAAGAGTTAATAAGAATAGCCATGTGGGCAAGCGAACCGATTCCATTCGATCCAATGGAAATATCATTGCATAGTTCTTACCACGATTTGCACACAGAAGATGAACGACCAAATTTTCAATTAATTCACGAATATCCTTTGGGCGGAAAACCACCCATGATGACGCATATTTTTGAAGACAATTCGGGTAAAAGAATTATAGCTGCAAAAGGAGCACCAGAAGCATTGATGAATGTTTGCAATTTGTCAAAAGAAGAAACCCTGCAAATTGAAAATGCTATACAAGTCATAACCAGTGAAGGATACCGTATTTTGGGTGTTGGCGAAAGTGATTTTAAAGGCAGGGATTTCCCTAAGACACAACAAGAGTTTCAATTTAAGTTTAAAGGGATTGTAGCTTTTTACGATCCACCGAAAAAGAATATCGCAACCGTTTTAAATCATTTTTACAAGGCCGAGATTAGTGTAAAAATAATTACGGGCGACAATGCTGCAACAACTACAGCTATTGCTAAACAAATTGCTTTTAAGGGGTTAGAGTATAGTTTGACAGGTGATCAATTGATGAAATTATCCGAAACCGAATTGCAGGAAAAAGTGATGGAGACCAATATCTTTACTCGAATGTTTCCTGAAGCAAAACTAAGAATAATTACTGCATTAAAAGCAAATAACCAGATTGTAGCCATGACAGGTGATGGCGTGAATGACGGGCCAGCCTTAAAAGCAGCACATATTGGTATTGCTATGGGAAAGAAAGGAACTGAAATAGCCAAGCAAGCAGCTTCGCTGATTTTATTGGAAGATGATTTAGCAAAAATGGTGGACGCTATAGCAACAGGGAGAAAAATTTATACGAATCTAAAAAAAGCAATTCAATACATCATATCCATTCACATACCAATTATTCTTACCGTTTTTATTCCATTAGCATTAGGCTGGATTTATCCTAATATATTTTCACCTGTACATATCATTTTTTTAGAATTGATAATGGGTCCTACCTGCTCTATTATTTTTGAAAACGAACCAATGGAGAAAAACACGATGCTTCAAAAACCACGACCATTTGCCACTTCCTTTTTTAATTGGAAAGAGTTAACTACAAGTGTAGTTCAAGGTTTAGCCATTACAGTGGGGACCTTGCTTACTTATCAATATTCGGTTTACCAAGGATTTGATGAAGCGCATACACGAACAATTGTATTCACAGTTTTAATAACTGCCAATATATTTTTAACACTTGTGAATCGTTCTTTTTACTATTCAATCTTCACGACTTTGAGATACAATAACAACCTGATTTTGCTCATTATTACAATTACTATTAGCATTACCGCACTAATGCTATTTGTACCCCCACTGACAAACTTTTTTGAATTCAAGACACTTAGTATTTCGCAGTTATTTACTTGTATTGGAATTGGGTTTATATCAGTAATTTGGTACGAGTTAATAAAAATAATAACTAGGAGGAGAATCAATGCGGAAAGAGGGAGCACTAGATAGCACGCTGTTGGTCTTTTGAGGGAGTTCCCCCATATTTAATCTTAAAGGAGTTGTGAGACACTGAAATTAAAATTTCAGAGGTTTTTTATTATCCTTGCGATCCAATTCAATTTACAATAACAAATTTAATCATTTGACCGATTTCGAGATTGTGTAGAATATAATTCTAGGAGTAGTTGGAGCATCCCATCTGATTAAATACATGTTAAACATGTAACTCATTCCAATTATTGTGTAATAAATTAATTTCAAATACCCTTAATTTTGGACTAATTATTTTAATTAACGATGAAAAAAAGCGCTTTTTTAATAACTACAATTATCCTATTGATTACTATTGTTGTGTTCACACTTCAAAATACTATTCTCATTCGTGTTGATATTCTTTTTTGGAATATAGAAACATCCTTGGCCTTATTAATATTCAGCACATTCTCTGTTGGCGCATTGGGTGCAATTATTTTTTTAATTCCAACAATATTTAATTTGAGACGTCAAATAACTGAATCAGAAAATAAAAACAATCAGTTGATTGAGAAAGAAAAAGACAGAACTAGGTTTAATAAAAATTCACCTGCTTAAAAACAATAAAAATGATAAACCCAAAATTTCAAATCTTCAAAGGAAAAGACAATCAGTTTTACTATCGTTTAAGGGCAACTAATGGTCAAATAATTCTCGCAAGTAAAGGGTCTGCTGCAAAAGGTTCATATTACAGCGGCTACGATTGTTAAGATAATAAAGTCTAAGTCTAATTGCGCCCATATCTCTAGTCTTTCATACGGCCTCGAAAGTAGTTCTTGTGCTATTTTTTTCCATTCATTTCGAAAATGTTTGTAAGATTCTTCCTAAGTCAGATTAGTATTTCTTAGCTAAATCTTTTCCACACTCCGGACAAACACCTGGTTCATTTAAAATTATTTCGGGATTATTTGCACATGTATATTTTATAAATCATCTGCTAATAGCATGTTTCACTAACTCAGTGGCAGTTTTGGTAAAACTTTTGCAATGTTTCATCACTAATCTGAATTTCGAAATTATTTTATATTCTTATTAGTTTCCTTTGCAGGGATTTTAAACAGGTGTTAATCGGCATCTTCTTTATAATTAAATATCAGTTAAATATTCATTGAAAACTAAAAGCGATGAAAAGTCCATTTTAACTCTTGCACTTACAATGTTTGTAGCAGAAACAATTTTAACAGGTTGCAATGCTAAAGCAAAAAAGCAGATGCTGCTAGAGCTGAAATGGAAGCTTCTGAAAAAGCTTTACAAAAAACCAATAAAAATTACGATTCTGAGTATAGAAAATTCAAAGAAGAGTCTGACAAACAAATTACTGCTAACGAAGAACGCATTTCAAAATCAAAAAAAGAAAGTAAAAATCAGCAAGTACAAAAATGACGGCAACGAAAAATGG
>CAYWAV010000088.1:0-4754 GCA_964456225.1 uncultured Chitinophaga sp.
CTGTAATAAAACGCTGAATAGTAAAGTTTCCTGCAATAGCACCGGTTCCTGTAATAGGAGCGATTCTAGCGGTTTGTGTTGCATTGGAGGTCATGGTAAAGGGTCTTCCACCGGTATTGAATGTTCCATTTGTAACCGTTAATACTTCATCCAAAACATAAGTACCGGTTGTTAAAGTAACTCCAGCTGTATTGCTAATAACTATTCCTTTAAAAGTAGTAGTTCCTGATGTATTTGAAACCGTTTGTGCAGCGGTTCCATTAAATGTAACAATTCTTCCTGCGCTTGCAGTAAATGTAGCACTGTTAGTCCAATTGCGCCCAACGGTTAAGTTAAAAGCATTTGAGTTTAAATTATTACCACTATTCATGGTTAAGTTATTTGCTACCACAGTATTGGAAGGCAAAGTTTTTGTCCCGGCAGTAATAGCTGTTAATGATAAATTAAAATATCCTGCAGTAGGAGTAGGAAGCGCACCAGTTGCATATCTAAGAGCAACACTATTGCCGGTTGCATTTGCAGTAAATGTTCTACCTGCGCCAGACATGAAACCGCTATTTCTCAATGTTAAACTAGAATTCGCACCGTTTATCCAACTTGCTCCAGTATTTGTACTAACGACAGACAGGGTAATAGTTCCAAGATTAGTGACAGGTGTAGCCGCTATACCAGTAGCACCGCTTTTTACAATTATTGTACCTGCGCTAATCGTCCGATTCGAACTATTTCCAAATGTATAGCGAATTACAGTTGAGAAAGTCCCTGATCCTGAAATTGTAAGACCTGCTGCTCCAGCTGCAAATACGATTGCACCAACTCCAGTCTCAATACCTGTTAAAATATAATTGCCGCTAATGGAAAAAATCATAGTGCTCCCACCAGTTAAGGTGCCCAAAACAGTAACACCTCTAGCACCGCTAGTGGTGTTGATTGTAATATTGTGTCCGGCTAATATGGTAATATCATCATCAGCATCAGGTATCCCGTCCACATCCGCACCACCCGTTAATATCCAAGAACCAGCAACATTGTATGCCCCGGTTGCAACATTGGAATTAAATGTGCCTGCAGAAAGCATTGTGCTTGTTAAAGCGGCAACTGAGAGTAGTAGAATTTTTTTCATGTTTGAAATATTAAGGAATACAAATCTATTTTTTTAACGAAATTATAACAATTAAGTTACTCTTTTACGCAAATATACGCAAAATTGTTCTAATTAATTTAATAAAAAATGGATGTAAGATTTTTTGCCTTTATGCGCGAAATGCCTGTAAAGTAGGTGTTTTTGTGTTTACCACTCTTACATTAGTTTTATTAATTGAGGTAAATCATAAATTAATGGAGGTGAAATTAAATGATTTTCTTTCTTTACAAATTATCTTAATCATAAACTTGGTTATATTTGTCTTTTAATAGAAATATGACAGCGAAAAAGAAGACTTCCATCATCGAAATTGATGATCTATTATCGTTATTAAAAATATTTTCAAGAAATTGGTATATCATACTGGCTTCCGTGCTGATATTTGGTGTAATCTCTTATTTTTATACCTATAAGCTCACAGATATTTACGCTGCAAAATCCCAAATTTTGTTGAAAAATGACGAAACCTACGATTACCAAAACCAGATATACAAAGGAATTGGTTATTACCAGGGTTACCAGGATAATTCAAATCAAATTAGAGTTCTTACCTCTACTAATTTAATAGCAGAAGCAATATCCAAACTCAATTTAGATGTTTCTTATTACATTGTTGGAAGGCTTAAAACTACTGAAGTTTATCAAGGTGTCCCGTTCGAATTTTCTGTAAAAACAGTAAATCCTGCCTTGTATGAAAATGAAATTAAATTTCATTTACTGAACGAGAATCAATTTGAATTAGAATATACAAAAGGTGGACAAATACTAAAAAAAATATTTCCTTTTAATCTCCCTATCGAAGACTCTGATTTTTTTATTACTGTTAAAAAAAGCGACATCGTTAATAAAAGTTCAATCGAAGGATTGAAAAAAACCGATTATTTGGTTAAAATCCACAATGCCGGTAATTTGGTATATAAGATCAAAAGCAATCTCAATGTTGAATCCATAGAAAGCACAACTATTCTAGAATTGAGCCTACAAGATGAGATAGCAGCCAGGGCAGTTACTTTCTTAGATACTTTATCAAGTGTTTATATCGCTTATACTTCTAAATCTCAAATTATCATCAATAACAATACGCTTGATAACATTGATAAGCAGCTGAAAGAGATCACGGACATTCTTACTTCCATTGAAGATGATATGGAAAATTATAAGTCGGATAAAGCTGTTTTAAATTTGACACGACAAGAGGAAAATTATTTTAACAGATTAATAGAATTTGATTCCCAAAAGCGGCAATTGGAATTGTGGGTGCAATCATTGGAGGCGCTTCAAAAGTACATAATTACTGTTGGAAATGTAGTAGATGAAAAATTATTGCCACCATCTTTTTATATTGAACCGGGGGATGATTATTTGAGAACTGCATTGGGCAAGTTATATTCACTGCAAATGGAAAGAAATCAACGTTTAAATGGTTCTACAGCAAAAAACAGGAACATTACTGAATTGGATAATGAATTGGATTTGTTAAGGAAAAATATTCTCACCTACATTGATAATTCTAAGACAGGCTTAAAAAGCAAAATGTTGGATATTAATAAGCAAATTGCAGATTACACAAACATCATTAAAACGGTGCCAAAAACGCAACGGGATCTTCTAAACATTCAGCGTAAGCTCGATGTAAATGAAAAAATGTATTCTTATCTTCTTGAAAAACGTGCCAGTACGCTGATTGCCCGTGCGGGAATTCTTCCGGAGACAAGCATTATAGAAACGGCTCATTCTGTTGGAGTGGTGGCGCCTAACAAAAGAAAGATTTCTTATTATTTTATAACCATTGGGGCAGTGCTGGCATTGATCATTATTTTTATAAGAACGGCTCTTTTTTCTACAATAGAAAGTATGGAGGAGTTGAAAAAACTTACCCACTTGCCTGTTTTGGGACAGGTTTTTCTGCACAAGAACGATTCAAAGGATTATATCATAGTGGACAAAGATCCCAAATCAGCGATTACAGAAAGCTTCAGAGCGCTGAGAACCAATTTGGAATACATGGCAAGCGAAGCAAAATCTAAAACAGTTCTGATTACTTCATGTAATCCGGGTGAAGGAAAAACATTTTGTTCGGTGAATTTGGCCACCATATTAGCAAAAGCAGGAAAAAGAGTACTCATATTAGAATTGGATCTTCATAAACCGAAAGTTCAAAAAGCTTTGAACATGTCTTCTGATATTGGTATAAGTACTATCCTTATAGGAAGGAATAAACCGGAGGAAGCGTTGATGGAAACTCATATCGAAAATTTATTTGTTATTCTTTCGGGGCCAACTCCGCCAAATGCGTCAGAAATAATATTGAGCAAGCATTTAAAAGAGCTTTTTGATTATGGAAAGGCTAATTTCGATTATGTGATCATCGATACCGCACCTGTAGGTTTAATAACAGATGCATTGGTAATCATGAAAAATGTGGATATTTCGCTTTTTGTTATCAACACCCGTTTCGCGAAAAAACAAATTGTCACAATTGTACAGGAGATTGTGGAAACCAATAAAATTAAGAACTTTGGTTTGATACTGAATGGTGTAAAACAAAGGAATTCCCGCTATTATTATAATTATGGTTACGGTTACGGTTATGGATACGGCTATGGCTATGGAAACGGTTACGGAAATAAAAATGAAAAGTCGTAATATTTTAACATCGTAAAATTTATGCAATTAAAAGATGAAACATGGGACTTGATAATTCAACCAAGGAACAGGTTTTTTAATTTAGGATTGAAGGACCTTATCCGTTATAAGGATCTGTTATTTTTATTTGTTAAACGAGATATCGTTTCTGTCTACAAGCAAACTATATTAGGTCCGATTTGGTTCTTTCTTCAGCCGGTCATTTCTGCATTAATATATACATTCATTTTTGGATTCGTTGCTAAAATGAATACGGATGATGTTCCACCCATTTTATTTTATTTGGGTGGCTTAACCCTTTGGAATTATTTTGCGGAATGTCTAGTCAAAACTTCCGAAACCTTTATTCAAAACCAAAATATATTTGGTAAGGTTTACTTTCCGCGTTTGATTGTGCCGCTTTCATTTATTTTATCTGCGATGTTGAAACTATTGATACAGTTTGCTGTTTTTATGGTATTTTGGATGTATTATTATTTTGGCAAGCCGGAAACCATTCATCCACACACTACAATTTTATTGTTACCGGTGCTTATTTTAATAATAGCGGGCTTGAGTTTGGGCTTTGGAATTATCTTTTCATCGCTCACTACGAAATATCGCGATATCCGTTTTTTATTGCAATTCGGAGTTCAATTATTGATGTATGCTTCTTCGGTTATTATTCCATTGTCACAAGTGCCTGAAAACTATAAATGGATAATGAAATTAAATCCTGTAGTGTCTGTCATAGAAACATTCAAACATGGTTTTTTGGGAACGGGTATCTTTGATTGGACGAATTTAGCTTATAGTTTTATATTTATGATCATTTTAATTTTAGTAGGATTAGTAATGTTTAATAGAGTTGAAAAAACATTTATGGATACGGTTTAGGTTAAGGTTAAGGGAAAGGTTGAGGTTAAGTATAGGTTGAGATTAAGGTTAAGGTTGAGGGAAAGGTTGAGATTAAGGTTAAGGTTGA
>CAYWAV010000088.1:4854-15385 GCA_964456225.1 uncultured Chitinophaga sp.
GTTGAGATTAAGGTTAAGGTTGAGGGAAAGGTTGAGATTAAGGTTAAGGTTGAGGAAATGGTTGAGATTAAGGCTGAGGTTTAGGTTAAGGCAGAGGAAATGGTTGAGGAAAGGGTTTAATGGAAATTTATTTTTAAATGAAAGATAATTTATGTACAAAGATTTTACAGATATGCCTGTGTGGCAATTAGCGATGGAAGTTGGGGAGCATGTTTTTAAAATAACGGATGAATTACCCAAAAAAGAAGACTATGGATTAACATCACAAATTAGAAGATCTTCCGTAAGTATTTCAGCAAATATTGCAGAGGCTTTTGGGCGTTCAACCGCCCCGGATAAAAATAAATTTTACGACTATTCAAGAGGTTCTGCTTTCGAAACAAAAAGTTTATTATTGTATGGAAATAAAGTAGGTTATTTTGATAATAACTCGACAAATCAGTTGATCGAACAATTAAGTATGATTATTCACAATTTGAATAAGGTAAAAATGGCTTTAGCTAATAAAACTAAAACGCCATTTCAACCTCAAGCTCTTTCTGTTTCTCAACCTCCTAAACCTCAGCCTTAATCTCAACCTAATATGAATACAGTTATAAAAGTTGAAGATATAGGGAAATTGTACCGGCTCGGTGAGTTGGGTACAGGAACACTTTCGCATGATCTTAATCGCTGGTGGAGTCGAATAAGAGGGAAAGAAGATCCTTTTTTAAAAATAGGAGAGGTGAATGATAGAAGTACCAAAAGTGATAATGAATTTGTTTGGGCATTAAAGGATATTAATTTTGATGTGAAGCAAGGAGAAGTTATCGGTATTATTGGTAAGAACGGAGCAGGAAAATCAACCTTGCTAAAAGTATTGTCGCAAGTTACAGGACCAAGTACCGGACAAATAAAAGTAAAAGGTCGAATCGCCAGTTTGTTGGAAGTGGGAACAGGTTTTCATCCCGAACTAAGCGGACGAGATAATGTTTTTTTGAATGGTGCAATTTTAGGAATGACCAAGGTGGAGATTAAAAGTAAATTTGATGAAATTGTTGCTTTTAGTGGTGTAGAACGATATATTGATACACCTGTGAAGCGCTATTCCTCCGGAATGTTGGTGCGATTAGGATTTGCTGTTGCAGCACATTTGGAAGCAGAAATTTTGATTGTGGATGAGGTTTTAGCGGTTGGAGACATGGAGTTTCAGGCAAAATGCCTCGGTAAAATGAAGGATGTGAGTAAATCGGGAAGAACCGTTCTATTCGTTTCTCATAATATGCAAGCCGTTTCGCAATTGTGCAGCAGAGGTGTTTTGCTTGAAAATGGAATGGTGAGTTATAATGGTGACGTGAATGAAGCGGTAAAACAATATCTTTCAAAGAGTATAGCTGTCAGCAGTGCATCCATCGATTATAAAGACTTTAAAGACAGAAAAAAAGGAAATGGCAAAGTGCTTCTTTCAAAAATTGAGCTCTTTAATAAAGAAAAATTAAGCAATCAATTTGTTATAGGAGATGATGTTGTTTTGAAATTATATTTGGATTCAAAAGAGACTTTAAACAACTTAAAGGTTGCTTTTCATTTCTATAGATATGATGAATCTGTAATAGCAAATGTTGAAAATATTGATTCTGATTTTTTATTTCAACCCTTCGCAGGTGTAAAATGTTTTGAAATTAAATTTCCAAATATTAATTTTTATCCGGACACATACAGAGTAGGGGTAAGTATCGGAAGTACTGATTGGAGCGAATATTATGATCAGGTGATCCCTGCTTTTGAATTTATAATATTAGAAGGTTCTTCATTAGTAAAGAGGACATTGAATGCTAACGGAGGCTTGGTTTACCTGACTCCTTTATGGAAACAATTAAAGTGATAGGTAAATGAAAAAAATTATTCTCTTTTCAATTTGGGGTATTTGTCAAGTCAGATCATATTCTATTATTTGGCTGAAGAATATATTCAATCCTTTTGAGATCAATAAAATAAAGCGATTAGCAGAACATAACAGTTTGTTTGATGAAATGGATGTTTCTGAGCAGGTAATTTGGAAAAAACGAATTGATATGGTGGTTTCTTCACCGGATAATGCATTTATACCAAGAGTTATAGGAGCAGGAACCTTTGAAGGTAATCACCTTGTTATGCACAATGGTTTAAAAATTCAGCCTATCAGTTATTATGGCGTTTCGATCTTGAAAATGCTGATTGAAAATAGAGGCGTGCACGAGCCTCAGGAAGAAAGGATCTTTCAGGAAGTCTTAAAAACAATTCCTGAGAACTCAACTATGATAGAGTTAGGAAGTTATTGGGCGTTTTATTCAATGTGGTTCGCTAAAAATATTAAAGGTTCCAAGTGTTATATGATTGAGCCCGAACTAGCTAATTTAAAATTCGGCATGAAAAACTTTCGGATTAACGGATTTAGCGGTTCTTTTTTTCAGGCTTTTATCGGAGATAAATCTTTTTATTCCAGAAAAGGTGAAAGGGGCATTAGCGTGGATGATTATGTTAAAAAAAATAATATTGGGTTTGTATATATCCTGCATAGCGACATACAGGGCTTTGAAGTACAAATGCTACAAGGAGCCACTCAGTTATTTGAGTCAAAAAATGTAGGTTATGTTTTTATTTCGACACATTCCAACGAAAAGCATTATGAGTGTATGGAGTTTCTGAAAAGATATAATTTTACAATTATTGCTGAAGCTAATTTGGACGAAAGCGATTCAGTTGATGGAATAATTGTAGGAAAAGCGCCTTATATAAAAGGGGTAGACAAAGTAGATATTTCTAAAAGAAAATCAGTGGTTAATTAATCCAACTTTAAATTTAGAAGAATGGCATTCATAAACAGGTTAAAAAATAAAATAGATGGCATAATCACAGGAAACAACCGAGAGAGTTCGATTCCTGTAAAATCAATTCACTACAAAGGGGTCGAAGTTTTTTACAGTGCAGGAACTTCCTTAATACAAAGAATAGAGAAGTCGGGTGCGTATGAACCAGAGGTCGTTGCTGCAATTGTTCATAATATCAAAGGGATTTCAGAGCCTATTGTTATAGACATTGGTGCAAACATAGGACTAATAAGCGTTGCTATATTATGTGACATTCCTCATGCAAAAATATTTGCTTTTGAGCCTGGCCCTCATCAAAATGGTTTATTCCAACAAACAATTTTTCACAATAAATTAAAGCAAAAAATCATTCTTTCCGATTTGGCATTGAGCAATCAAAAAGGCATTGTATCTTTTAGAGTTCATAATAGTTCAGATGTTTCAGGTGATGGATTTATTGACACACAAAGAGCTGGGAAAACGAAAAGCATTAAAGTTGCTACAGAAACTCTTGATAATTGGTGGAAGTCAAGTGGAAAGCCAAAGATAGACTTTATAAAAATGGACACTGAAGGTTCAGAATATTGGATTTTGCAAGGAGGGACTGAAATGATTAGCGACCTCAAGCCTATCATGCTTATTGAAATTAATCCGCAGAATATAAAAAACTATCCTTTTAAAATGGAGGATCTTTTGCTGAAAATAAAAGAACTTGGTTACAAAATTTATGATCTTAATGATTGTTACATCCCTTTCGAAAAAATGTCAGATGCGGTGAAGACCACAGATACATTTTTGCTGAAACAATAAGCGAATATTCTCCCATGCCTCCATCGATTACTGTTCTAATGCCTGTCTACAATGCTGAGAAATATCTCAGAGAGGCAATAGATAGTATTCTAAACCAGACATTTTCCGACTTTGAGTTGCTTATTTTGAATGATGGGTCTTTGGATAATAGTGAGGAAGTGATTTTGTCGTATGGCGATTCTCGTATCCGTTATATAAAAAATGAAAAAAACATTGGGCTCGTTGCAACATTAAATAAAGGTCTAGATTTAATTAAGTCCGAATATATTTTTCGGATGGACGCTGACGATATTTCGATTCTTAATCGCTTAGAAATTCAGAAAAATTTTATGGATTCGCATCCACATATTGGTGTCTCAAGTGCAGCTTTAGAACGTTTTGGAAATGATAAAGCAATTTGGCAGTCGCCACGTTTAAATAATGAAATAAAAGCATATTTATTGTTTGGAAGCTCCATTGCACATGCACCATGTGTTTTTCGAACAAAAATTTTAAAGGAAAACAACATCTATTATCGAGATATTCATCCCCATCTGGAAGATTATGATTTGTGGATTCGTCTAATGAAAGTTACTGATTTTGCAAATATTGATGATGTTTTATATCGTTATAGGGTTTTAGATCATAATGTAACTGTTTTAAATGCATTTTCAATTATTGAGCGAAAGAAAAAAATATATAGAGAGGTGTTGCAACAATTAAATATTGATGCAACCGATGATGAACTTCTTATGCACATTGGTTTTGGCTATAAAAATATTTTGCCAACAAATGCGAACTTAATAAAGTATAAAAAATGGCTCAATAAACTTATTCAGTCAAATAAAAGCATGAATGTTTTCCCTCAAGAGGAACTCCTAAGGATAATCGAATTGCGCTGGATCACACTATTTTATACACTTCCCGAGTATGGATTAAAAGCTGCCCTGAATTATTTTGTTATTTCCCGCAAGTTAACATTCGCTCAAATTTCCTATCTGTTCAAATATACTGTCAATAAATGTATTGGCCGGAAACAGCCAACCACCTGATCGTACGGGAACATTAAGACTTTTAATAGCATTATCTGTTGTAGTAATGCATTGCGGAGCTATCTTGAATTGCAATCTTGTACGTTAGTTGCTACGGTTTGTGGTCTTTTGCCATTTGTACTCTGAAATCGCCTCATAAAAATATAGACAATCTAGGTTGAAGAAACTGTGATTTTTTTGTAATTCTACTTTGCATTCGTCTCATAAAAGTAGAGAAAAGGTATAATGATCCTAAATAGAATTGGTTTGGTCGCTTTTATTGAGTTTTTTTAGTTGTTTTTTTTTCAATTTTGTTGTATATTTAACAAAATATGCGCTTTGTAATGACATCGGTTTTTAAATTTTTTGCTTGCCTTTTTTCTTCAATGTTCTTTTTTATTGGACCATTGTCTGCACAGAATATTGACCGTGGCGTTTATTCGAGCAACGGTCGTTACATTGTAAATTCCGGAATTGCAATTAGTTATAACATAGGAGAATCGGTTGTTTTTACTGGTACTGGTACAAGTGCAATTTTAACACAAGGTTTTGAACAAGAAGATTTAGCAACAGTCACTTCTGTAAATTCAACTAATTCAATAATGTCTGCAACGGTTTTCCCTAATCCGGTTGGAGAGCAGTTGTATATCAATTTCGTAAGTAATATAATTATAAATGATTTTGAATTGGAGGTATTTGACATTCAGGGAAAAAAAATCAACAGTGAAAACATTTATGCATCGGCATTTTCCAATAAGAATTTTTCGATAGATTTTTCATCTTTTAAAAATGGCGTGTATCTAATTAGGCTGACATCAGCGTCTCATAACTATTCCAAAGTTTTTAAAATAAGCAAGATGTAAAATGATAATTAAAAATTTCACATATTGTAATATTGTTTTTTTTATTTTCATCTTAACAACTGGAACAATTGTTGGACAAGTCAGTTCTGATGGTATTCCTTATCAGACAATTGTTAGAAGTAGTTCAGGAATACCACTCACAAATCAAATAGTGGCTATTAAATTTGGAATTTATAAAGGTTCCGCTTCTGGCTTATTAGCCTGGGAGGAAACCTTCCTTAAAACCACTGATACAAAAGGGTTGCTAAAAGCAACCATCGGAACCGGTGCAACAACTGGTGCCGGACTCTCCAGCTCTTTCTCGTTAATTAATTGGTCTGATAATTCATACTACTTAAAAGTGGAAGTAGATATAAGTGGAGGTACGAGTTATGAAAACTTAGGTTCTGTTCAATTGCTTTCTGTACCCTACGCTTTTTATTCAATTCAAACAGATAAAGTAAGCAATTATTATCTTGATCAGCTGATTGATGTGAGTGTTCCAAGTCCTTTAATTGGTAAAATAATAAAATGGAACGGCTCTTTTTGGATTGCTGATAACGACAATTTTTCAGATACAGTAGCTTTTGCATACAATTCATTTTATGCATCCACTTCGGATACTGCTGTGTATGCTTATTCATCATTCGTTGGTGATTCCATCTTGTTTGCTTATTATTCTGATACAGCTCTGTTTGCTAATTCAGCTTCAAGTTCAAATGCGACCAACAATTCAAATTATTCAGATACTGCAAGTTATGCCTTAGCAAGCGCGCCTGTTGCCTGGTTAACGAGTGGTAATACGAATACAACAGTTGCAAATTATATTGGTAGCAATGATCTGCAAGATGTGATTTTAAAAACAAATAATTTGGAAGTAATGAGAGTTAGCGCAGGTGGTAGTCTATTGATTTCCGGTGCATCTAATTCAGCTTCTTTTTCTATGATAGGAAATGACGGATTATTGTCTGCTGGTACTTTTGGGTCTGGAATATTACCAACAACTGGTGCAGGTGAGAAATTTATGTGGTATCCGAAAAAATCATCATTTCGTGCAGGTGGAATAAGTTCCAATCAATGGGATGATTTAAATATTGGAAATTATTCTTTTGCCGCAGGGTATAATTGCATTGCAGGTAATTATTCATTTGCTGCTGGTAATGCTTCCACGGCAAGCGGTGATTATACTGTTGCAATTGGACGAAAAGCACTAGCAACTGCTACTGGTGTTTATCCGTCTGGAGTTTCGGTGTCAATAGGTGATAGTTGTTTAGCTTCAACACCTCGTTCCTTTGCAATGGGGAGAGGCTGTATCGCTTCAACAAATAATGCTACAATTGCAATTGGCTTTAATAATTTAGCAACAGGAGCTATAGCAACAGCATTTGGAACAAAATCCATTGCAACCGGGAGCTATTCATTTGCTCTAGGATATTATGGGTCTACTAATTTGAGAACTGGCAGTTTTGTCTACGCAGATGCTTCATCTACTATAATTACAAATTCAACTTTAAACAATCAATTCTTAGTAAGGGCATCGGGAGGTGTAATTTTCTATTCTGATTCATTAAACACAATGGGCGTAATCTTGCCTGCTGGTGGTGGAAGTTGGGCCAGTGTATCAGATAAAAACAAGAAGGAACATTTTCAGTTGGTAAATGCTGAAGAGGTTCTTGATAAAATTGAAAAACTCGAAATCTCAAGCTGGAATTATAAATCACAGCATCCATCTATCAGACATATTGGACCAATGGCCCAGGATTTTTATAAAGCTTTTAAATTGGGCGACAACAATAAAACAATTTCTGTGATGGATATGGATGGTATCACTTTGGTGGGAATAAAATCATTACATCAGCGAATAAATTTTTTGGCTCATCTTAATGAAATAGATGAGTTAGGAAGTAAAGTAGATGCTCTTGATAATTTTAAAGATCTGAATTCTCGTCTGGATGAATTAGAAAAAAAATTAGCGGATCAACAAAATCATTAATCATATAAACACATCAAGAAATGAAATTGATTTTAGAAAAAAAAATAGTTCTCATATTGTTTATATTAGGTTTGTTCAGCAACACCTATGCACAAACAAATGTGCCTCAGGGGATCAACTATCAAGGTATAGCCCGAAATACTTCAGGAAGTATAATTGCAAGTCAATTGATAGCTGTTAAAATAGGAATAGTTTCAGGTACTTCTTCCGGGGTATTAGAATGGGAAGAGATTCACAATGTAACAACCAATCAGTTTGGATTATTTAATTTTATTATTGGTCAGGGAGTATCCACAGGCAATGGAAGTGCTGCTAGTTTTTCTGCGATAAGCTGGTCATCAACAAGTCATTTTATTTCAACATCCTTGGATCAAGCCGGTGGAACATTATTTGTTGCATTGGATACTGCAAAATTTTGGTCGGTTCCCTATGCTTTACATTCGGCTTCTTCCGGGCAATTAACAAATTCTATCAGGCTAAATGAGCTTACAGATGTTGATACTATAGGCGTAATGAATGGCTATGTGTTGAAATGGGATGGAACAATGTGGAGACCTGCAGCAGACAATAATAACGATACGGCTTTGTATGCTTTTAATGCAAATTATTCTAATTATTCAGATACAGCTACCTATTCTTTAAATGCATTATCGCTTGTAGATACGGTGAATTTCGCATTTAATTCCGATACATCTTCATTTGCGTTTAATTCGAATACTTCTTTGAGTTCATCAACATCTAATTATTGTGATACCGCGACCTATGCTTTAAATACAGGAAGTGTTTTTACATACTGGAACTTAAACGGGAACTCAGCAACAAATCCTACCGTCAATTTTATAGGAACCACGGATAATAAAGATTTTGTAATTAAAACAAATAATACGGAACGGTTAAGAGTTTTATCAAACGGTAAAATTGGAATAGGTACAGCAAGCCCAACTGCTTCTGTTCATTTAATTGGGAATGATGGATTATTAGCTGTTGGGACATTTGGTTCGGGCACAGCAGCTGTTTTAGGTGCGGGTACTCGCATGCATTGGTATCCTAAAAAAGCTGCTTTTAGGGCTGGTTATGTGTCAGGAACGCAGTGGGATGATGCAAACATTGGGATTTATTCATTTTCAGTAGGTAACAGCAATAATGCATCTGGAGCGTATGCTACTTCTTCGGGACAATTGTCAAGTGCTACTGGCGCAAATTCGGTTGCGATGGGCTATGGTTGTATTGGAAGTAATGTAAGTGCTATTGCAATAGGAAGTGCATGCAACGCAACAGGTGTTTATTCTGTAGCCCTTGGACGAGGCATTATTGCATCTGATTCTGCTGCTATTGGTATAGGTTATCATTCAAATGCAACCGGTAAGTTTTCTCTTGCGTTTGGAGCATATACAACCGCCTCTGGTAATTATTCAACAACAATGGGTTGGTATGCTAATTCTAATGGAAAAAAAGGAAGCTTTGTTTATGCTGATAACTCTTCAACAGTTGCCACCAATAGCACTGCTGATAATCAATTTGTAGTTCGTGCATCCGGTGGTGTAATGCTTTTTTCTAATTCAGGATTAACTTCAGGGGTTTCATTGCCTGCCGGGGGAGGAAGCTGGGCAAGTGTTTCGGATAGAAATAAAAAAGAAAATTTTGTGAAGGTAGATGGAGATAAAATTTTACAAGGAATCGAAATGCTTGAAATAACTAGTTGGAACTATAAAACGCAATCGCCTGATATAAAACATATAGGACCTATGGCGCAGGATTTTTATAAATTATTTAATTTTGGAGAAAGTGATACTACCATTACTTCAATTGATATTGATGGAATTAATTTGATTGCTCTCCAAACTTTGGCATTAAAAACAAAAGAGCTTCAGAAAAGTGCAGACGAAATTGAGAAATTGAAAATACAAATCGCAAATTTTGAAAGAGAAAAAATAGCACTGGAAAAACGCATCGCTATGATAGAAAAGCAATTTGTATTGAATCAAACCGCAATAGTAACTAGTGCCAAAAAATAAATATTTTTACAATAAGTATGCTCGTATATATTCAAAGAAATTACAATTATCCTGATTTATTAAGACAAACGCCCGGTAATACAGGTAAATGGGATGATATACAATTTACCTTAGAGGACACAAAAGAATGTGATTTTGTAATTGTATTGAATCATCCAAGTAAAGACATTAAAATTAAGTGCAAAAAAGGCGGAAAAATTTTAATTATCCAAGAACCTCCCTACAATTATAACAATTATCTAAAGCTCCATGCTCGTTTTTATGACAAAATAATTTCAGGTTTTCAAAACGAAGGTGATTTTACCACTCTCAATTCTCAGGCGGCCTTACCTTGGCATGTAGATAGAAGTTACGATGAACTGTCTAATTATTCAACAGATAGCATCATTGAAAAAAAAGATAAAGTAAGTTGGATTACTAGCAATGCTAATTTATTTCCTCAGCACAAAATCCGCTTAGCGTTTATTGACTATATGAAAAATCACCATTACGATTTTGACCTGTATGGTAGAGGTTTTCAACCAATAAAAGATAAATTTGATGGGATTTCCCCTTACAAGTACACCATTGCTGCTGAAAATTATATAGGGAAAGACTATTTTACTGAAAAAATAATCGATGCATATTTGTCTATGTCTATGCCGATCTACGCTGGATGTAGTAATATCACAAAATATTTTCCTGAAGAATCATTGGTTCAAATTGATATGAGTAGTCCGGAAAATGCTTTAAATAAAATAAAGCATGCTGTTGAAAATAAATTGTGGGATAAAAATGTTGATGCTATTAGATATGCAAGAGAATTAGTATTAAATAAGTATCAATTATTTCCAATGATAACTGAGTATATAAAAAAAAGGCATATAGAAATAAATTCAAATAAATATTCAAATATATATTTACCTTTTAATGGATTGACAAAATACGAAACATTTAAAAAAAATATAAAACATATTTTTGAAAGAAAATAATTATTTTATTAAGATTAAAACATGAAAAATCATAAATTTTTATATTTAATAACTGAAGAATA
>CAYWAV010000089.1:0-15116 GCA_964456225.1 uncultured Chitinophaga sp.
GTTCAAAGTTCAAAGTTCAAAGTTCAAAGTTCAAAAAAGTATGACCTTTAAAGGTAAGGAAATTTACTTTTTTATTCAATCAATTAAAATTTATCTTTGTGCCTCAAGAAGTCGAGAGATTTAAATTTAAGGTTTTATTACTTTGAACTTTGAACTTTCAAACTTTAAACTAAAAAGTATGTCAGACGAAAAAATAATTGTGGGAATTTCTCAAGGAGATATAAATGGAATTGGACTGGAAGTGATTATCAAAACATTTCTGGATCCACAAATGCTTGAAATATGTACACCAGTTGTTTTCAGTTCTATGAAAACAGCCAGCTTTCATCGTAAAGCATTGGGCATCGAAGATTTTAGTTTTAATCAGATTAAAGATGTTTCAGAAATAAATCACAAGCGAGCAAACCTTATTAATGTTTATGAAGAAGAAGTGAACATTGAATTGGGAAAACAAACTGCAGATGGTGGAAAGTATGCTTTTTTATCCTTGGAAGCCGCAGCTTATGCATTGGCGCAAGGGAAAGTAAATGTATTGGTAACTGCTCCTATAAATAAAGAAAATATTCAATCCGAAGATTTTAAGTTTCCAGGTCACACTGAGTATTTAGATGATAAATTTGGTGATGGAAACAGTTTAATGTTTTTGGTAAGTAGTACCTTGAGAGTGGCAGTAGTAACCGGACATATTCCTGTTACCAAAGTTGCACAAGAATTAACTACAGAAAAAATTGTAAAAAAATTAAGAGCCTTAAATCAATCATTGATTCAGGATTTTGAAATTCGCAAACCTAAGATTGCTGTGCTAGGATTAAATCCGCACGCAGGCGATAATGGAGTGATTGGTGATGAAGAGAAAAATATTATTATTCCAGCCATCAATCAATTAAAGGAAGAAGGAATGTTGGTATACGGTGCATATCCTGCCGATGGTTTTTTTGGCAATAAGTCATACGAAAAATTTGATGCTGTTCTTGCAATGTATCACGATCAGGGATTGATTCCTTTTAAAACAATTTCATTTAATTCGGGTGTGAATTTTACTGCAGGATTACCAGTAATTCGAACTTCACCCGATCATGGAACGGCTTATGACATTGCTGGAAAAAATGTTGCTTCCGAAGAATCTTTCCGCAGAGCTATTTATACGGCTATTGATATTTATAAAGTAAGAAAATTATATAAAGAAATTACTGCAAATCCTCTGAAAATTACTCTGGGCAAAAGAGAGCGATAGTAATTCGGCTAATCAGCACTATTATAAGAAAAATGCCAACTAGAACTGTCATCCCGTGCTACAACACTGCATCTCATACTGTGTATCAGGTTTAACAATAAGTAACACTTCGACTCCGCTCAGTGTGAGCGTACCCATTCCTAGTGCCACTTTTGATTGAAAGTGTTTTGCGTGCACTAAGTTGATTTGCAATTCACGCTTCTATTGATTAGATTTGTTATACATCTATAATCATTTTCTAATGAAAAAATCTCTACTTTACTTTTTGTTGTTAGGTACTACTCAAGTATCTGCACAATCGATCAAAACCGAAAAATATTCTCGAGTAAAAATCTATACAGATGAAATTGGAATTATTCAATTGGCACAAGCGGGTTTAACGCTTGATCATGGAGATATGAAAAAAGGATTTTGGTTCATTTCTGATTTTTCTGAAACAGAAATTGCAATCATTAAAGAAAAAGGATTCAGTTTTGAAGTGCAGATAGAAGATGTTTCAAAGTATTATGTTGAGCAAAATTTACTTGAGAATCAAAAAGGGATTGATCCGGTTGTCTCCACTATGTCGATTGGATGCACTGTTCCACCAACTTATCCAACGCCAACCAATTTTACTTTAGGGAGTATGGGTGGATTTTATACGTATGCTGAAATACTTTGGCACATGGATAATTTAGCAACTCTTTTCCCAACATTGGTAAAAGCAAGAACACCAATCGGAGCGATTAATACAATTGGCGGTCGTCCATTGTTTTGGATGAAAATTTCAGATAATCCCAATGTGGATGAAGCGGAGCCGGAAGTGTTGTACAATTCAGCGCATCATGCACGTGAGCCGGGATCGGTTTCTCAATTGATTATGTATATGTATTATTTGTGTGAGAATTATGCGACTAATCCGGAAGTACAATATTTAGTAAACAACGAAGAAATGTATTTTATTCCATTGGTAAATCCCGATGGATACATTTATAACGAAACAATGAATCCAAGCGGAGGCGGAATGTGGAGAAAAAACAGAAGAAACAACGGTGGTTCATATGGAGTTGATATCAACCGAAATTATGGTTATCAATGGGCATATGATAATATTGGTTCTTCACCAAGCGGATGGTCGGAAAGTTATAGAGGAACGGCTGCTTTTTCGGAAGCAGAATCTCAGAACTTAAGAGACTTTAGTAATGCACATACTTTTAAGATGTCGTTGAACAATCACACGTACGGTAATTTATTAATATACTCTTACGGATATGATGCAGCAGTGATTGCTCCTGATTATGCTCAGTTTTCGGAGTATGCCGACCATCTAACAACGTATAATAAATATTCTTATGGAACAGCTCCACAAACAGTATTGTATTCTACCAACGGAACGATTGATGATTGGCAATATGGTGAGCAAATAACCAAACCGAAAATTTTGGGAATGACTCCGGAAGCAGGAAGAAGTGATGAAGGATTTTGGCCGCCATCCACACGCATTGTAGATATCTGTAAAGAAAATATCTGGCAAAACTTGCACATGGCGCATTTGGCATTAAAGTTTGCACTTGCATCGGATGATGAGCCAAATTATATTCCGGCTGCAACAGGTTTTTTCAATTTTAAAATACTTCGTTTGGGAATGGATGCGCCTGCAACCTATACGGTTTCTATTGTTCCTATCGGGCCGGAGATTTTGAGTGTTGGTGCACCTAAAACATTTTCAACACTTAATTTATTGGATGAAGTAGCGGATTCAATTTCTTTTATTTTAAATCCTTTGACAATTGGAGCTACAATAAAATATGAAATACATGTGAGTAATGGGTTGTATACATTCAAAGATACAATCGTAAAAAAATTCGGTCCGCCTGTAATTGTTTTTAGCAGCAATGGAAATTCAATGACCGGTTGGACAAGTCCTACCTGGGGCTTGAGCACTTCTGTTTTTTATAGTGGTACCGGTTCCATTACAGATAGTCCGGTTGGTGATTATGGCGACAATGAAAATGCTTTGATCAGTACGATTTCGAATTTAGATTTAACAGATGCAATCAGTGCACAAATTGTTTTTTGGGCTCGTTGGGAAATCGAAACTAATTATGACTATGTAGAAGCCGTAATTTCAACAGATGGCGGAGCAAGTTGGGTGCCGTTGTGCGGGCATCATACAAAAGCAGGAAATGCTTTTCAGGATTTTGGTATGCCACTTTACGATGCTTATAAATTGGATTGGCGCAAAGAAGAAATTTCTTTGGATGCCTATGTTGGCATGAATGTGAAAATAGGATTTCAGTTGATTTCAGATAATGGTGGAGGAGCAGATGGATTTTATTTTGATGATTTGAAAGTAGAAAAATTAGTTCCTACCGTAACCGGAATAAATGAAATTCAAACAAATGCATTTTCAATTTCCCAAACAATGCCAAATCCTGCTAACGACTATACCTATATAAATTACTCTTTTCCAAAAATGGAGAAAGCAATGGTAATGGTGTATAATTCTTTTGGACAATTAATGCTTTCAGAAAACATCGATGCAAATGCGAAAAGTTACCGTTTAAACACTTCGAAACTGGCTCAAGGGATGTATTATTATAACATTTCAACTGGAAAAGAATCTTCAGAAAGCTTGCGACTTTCTATTGTGAGATAAAAAAGGGTCAAAAAGTCGACAAATCCACTTAAAAATCGGATAAAAACATGTTTTTTATCCGATTTTTGCATAAAAAAGGGTAAAATTGCAGTAAAATTAATTTCATCCAAAGCTTTGAAGTAAGGGAGATTTTTTTACCTTTGCCCTCTTTCTTAAAAACTTGGAAAAATGCAGACCAGAAAAGAATATATTATTCAGTTTGTAGGGTTGGGATTAGGCTTGCATGAATATAAGTTTGAAGTAAATGATTCGTTCTTTTTAGACTATGAATTTTCGGAGATAAAACAAGGGAATATTCTTGTAAATCTTAATCTTTTAAAGCAATCACAAATGATGGTTTTGGAATTTGAGATTTCGGGAACGGTGAAAACGGAATGTGATCTTTGTACAGAAGAGTTTGATTTTTCAATAACTGGCAATCATAAGTTGATTGTGAAAGTTGGAGGAAATGATACAGGAAATGAAGATGATGATATAATTACGATTGCGGCCAATGAACACGAGTTGGATGTAGCGCAATACATGTATGAATACATCACCTTGTCTTTTCCGATCAAGCGAGTGCATCCTTTGGATAAAAAAGGTAAAAGCACTTGTGACAAAGAAACATTAGCGAAGTTGGAGAAATTTTTATTAGAAAAAGAACAACCTGCTGGCCGGACAGTCGGGAAAGAAGAAGAACAAACAGACCCACGTTGGGCAGGATTGAAGAATATAAAATTGAATTAAACACAGTTGGCAATTGAACAGTTGGCAAGTAGGAAAAAAATAGTAGGAAATACAATTCCTTCAGTTCGAGCGGAGTTGATAACAAGGCATAAAGAAGTCAAAATAAAAGGGTAAACAATAGATTCTAATAATAAAAAAATCAATAATTCTAAAAATAAATAACAATGCCACATCCAAAGCGAAAATTATCGAGAAGTAGAAGAGATAGCAGAAGAGGTCACGACAAAGCAGTTGCGTCAACATTATCAACTTGTTCAAATTGTGGAGCACCAACATTGTATCACCGTGTATGCGGAGAGTGTGGGTACTACAAAGGAAAATTAGCAGTAGAGAAAAAAGTTTCTGCATAGTACAGATAGCGAATTTTTACGAATTTACTAATCTGTATTTTCTGTTGTTGTGAATTAATTTGTAAGCAATAGTTGCCGATGGTGTTTCGCAAAATTCGTAATTTTAGTATTAATTCGTAATTCGAAGGAGTTTATGAAGATTGGTATAGATATTATGGGCGGTGATTTTGCACCCGATGCAACAGTATCAGGAGCAGTGTTAGCTTATAATGAATTACCC
The DNA here is from genome assembly GCA_964456225.1 of uncultured Chitinophaga sp. Taxonomy (GTDB): domain Bacteria; phylum Bacteroidota; class Bacteroidia; order 2-12-FULL-35-15; family 2-12-FULL-35-15; genus 2-12-FULL-35-15. The sequence goes on from CAYWAV010000089.1 coordinate 5,172, forward strand.
AAAGATGTTCGCTTGGTTTTAATAGGCGATAAAGAACAAATCCTTGCTTGTCTTGCAAAAGAAGGAGCGGATGAAAATAATTTCGATATTGTTCATGCATCAGAAGTTATCGGGATGGGTGAACACCCAACCAAAGCTTTCAGTCAGAAACCCAATTCTAGTATTAGTCTTGGGTTTCATCTTTTAAAAGAAGGCAAGCTGGATGGTTTTGCTAGCAATGGAAACACAGGCGCAATGCTTGTTGGGTCTATGTTTAGCGTAAAAGCAATTCCCGGAGTTATTCGTCCTTGTATCACATCAGTGATGCCACAAGAAAATGGCGGTATCGGACTTGTTTTAGATGTAGGTTCCAATGCTGATTGTAAGCCTGATGTGCTTTATCAATTTGCTGTACTCGGGTCTCTTTTTGCAGAACATGTATATGGAATAAAAAAACCAAGAGTTTCTTTGTTGAATATTGGTGAAGAATCTGAGAAAGGAAATCTTGTTGCACAAGCTGCACATAGTTTAATGAAAGATTCAAAAGATTTTAATTTTATAGGTAACATTGAAGGACGAGATCTTTTTAACAATCACTCTGATGTTATTGTTTGCGATGGTTTTACAGGAAACGTAGTTTTGAAACAAGCAGAGGCCATGTATACAATGCTACGTAAACGTAAAATCAAAGATGAATTTTTCGATCGTTTTAATTACGAAATTTATGGAGGAACTCCAGTATTAGGAATTAATTCAACTGTTATGATCGGACATGGAATATCAAATAATATTGCCGTTAAGAACATGCTTTTGCATACTAAAAATATCATTGAAGCAAATCTTGCGGATAAAATTAAATTAGCATTTCAATAATGAAAATTACTGCTGCAATTACGGCTGTTGCCGGATACGTTCCTGATTATATTCTTTCCAATACAGAATTGGAAAAATTAGTTCCAACCACTTCGGAGTGGATTGAAACTAGAACAGGAATTAAAGAAAGAAGAATTTTAAAAGGTGAAGGCTTAGGTACTTCAGATATGTGCGTAAAATCCATTGAACTGCTTTTGAAAAAACGAGGCATTACAGCTTTGGATATCGACTTGATAATTATTGGAACGGTTACTCCTGATTATGTTTTCCCTTCAACAGCAAATGTTGTTTGTGATAAAATTGGAGCAACCAATGCTTGGGGATTTGATTTGTCTGCAGCATGTTCTGGCTTTGTTTACGCATTATCAACTGGAGCTCAGTTTATCGAAACAGGAAAACATAAAAAAGTAATCGTAGTTGGTGCTGATAAAATGTCGGCAATCCTTGATTATACCGACCGTTCAACTTGTATTATTTTTGGTGACGGAGCGGGTTGTGTTTTACTAGAACCCACTACAGATGGATTAGGATTGCAAGATTCGATTTTAAAATCGGATGGTTCGGGAAGAAAATATTTGCATCAAAAAGCAGGTGGCTCTGTAAAGCCACCGAGTCATGAAACAGTTGATGCAAAAGAACATTTTGTTTTTCAGGATGGTCAGCCTGTTTTCAAACGTGCTGTTGTTGGAATGGCAGAAGTGTCTGCAGAAATAATGGAAAAAAACAATTTGAAATCAGAAGATATTGCATGGTTGGTTCCACATCAGGCTAACAAACGTATTATAGATGCAACAGCTGTGCGCATGGGATTGTCATCTGAAAAAGTAATGTTGAACATACAGAAATACGGGAACACAACTGCCGGAACAATTCCTTTGTGTTTATGGGATTATGAAAAGCAAATGAAGAAAGGAGACAATATTATTATCTCAACATTTGGTGCAGGATTTACGTGGGGAGCCATTTATTTGAAATGGGCTTACGATACTAAGTAGAAAGTTGGCAATAAAAAGAGTTGGCAAGTAGACAACAAAAAATAGACAGTCGGCAAGTCAAAAAAACAAACAATAAAAAAATAAAAAACGAAACTACGAATCTAAACGCTTAAAAAAAGTAGCATAAAAAAGAATATAAATTTTCATAAATCATAGTTTTTAAAAAATAAAAAAAATAAAAAATGGCAAACACAGATTCGTAAATTCGTTTTTTTGTTCGCTATCTGTACCCAAAATAAATCTCTAAATTAAAATTATAATGAAACTGAACGAAATTCAAGATTTGATTAAGTTTGTAGCTAAGTCTGGCGTGAGCGAGGTAGAGTTGGAAACAAAAGATGTAAAAATTGTTATCAAAACTCCTGCTGGCAAAAAAGACCAAGTGTTTGTTCAAACAACTCCAGTTGTTCAAACGGTGATGCAAACATCTCCCGTTGCTCAGCAAGTATCTACAACAGTTGAAACAAAAACTCCAGAAGTAAAAGCTTCAGCAGGTGATGACGAGTCGAAATACATCACAATAAAATCTCCTATGATTGGAACGTTTTATCGTTCATCTTCTCCTGATAAGCCGTCATTTGCAAATGTTGGTGATGACGTGGTTGCTGGAAAAGTAATTTGCATTATTGAAGCAATGAAATTGTTCAACGAGATTGAGTGTGAAGTAAAAGGTAAAATTGTTAAGGTATTGGCAAATGACGCTACTCCTGTTGAGTATGATCAACCTTTATTCCTTGTAGATCCTTCGTAGTTCTTATTATAAGATAATTGTTACGGATAGCGAATAAAAACGAATATTACGAATCTGTGTTTATTCATTCTCATTCGAAAGATTCGTAAAACATTCGTTATTCGGACCTAAAGAGAAAAATATGTTCAAAAAAATACTTATAGCAAATAGAGGCGAGATTGCATTGCGCATTATTCGTACTTGTAAAGAAATGGGAATTAAAACAGTGGCTGTTTATTCAACTGCTGATAAAGATTCCTTGCATGTGAAATTTGCTGACGAAGCCGTTTGTATCGGCCCACCGCCAAGTAAAGATTCTTATTTAAATATTCCTAGTATTATTTCGGCAGCTGAAATTACCAATGCCGATGCTATTCACCCGGGTTATGGTTTTCTTTCTGAGAATGCAAAATTTTCAAAAATTTGTCAGGAACATAACATTAAGTTTATAGGTGCTTCTCCTGAAATGATTAATTCGATGGGAGATAAAGCATCTGCAAAATCTACAATGATTGCTGCTGGTGTTCCATGTGTGCCCGGTTCGGAAGGATTACTGGAAAGTGCAGCTCATGCAAAAGAATTGGCTCCTACAGTGGGATACCCCGTTATTATTAAAGCAACTGCTGGTGGTGGTGGAAAAGGAATGCGTATTGTTTGGAAAGAAGAGGAGATGGATGCTTTGTATGATTCTGCATTTAAAGAAGCAGAAAATGCATTTGGAAATGGCGCCATGTACATGGAAAAATATATTGAGGAACCTCGCCACATTGAAATTCAAATTGTAGGTGATCAATATGGTAAAGCATGTCACTTATCTGAAAGAGATTGTTCCATTCAAAGACGTCACCAAAAATTAGCTGAAGAAACTCCGTCTCCGTTTATGACGGACGAATTAAGAGATGCAATGGGTGAAGCGGCAATTAAAGCTGCATTGGCTGTAAAATATGAAGGTGTAGGAACTGTTGAGTTTTTAGTAGACAAACACCGCAAATTTTATTTCATGGAAATGAATACGCGTATTCAAGTAGAGCATCCGATTACGGAAGAGGTAATTGATTACGATTTGATTCGTGAACAAATATTGGTTGCTGCAGGTGTTCCTATTTCTGGAAAAAATTATTTCCCACAACTACATGCTATTGAATGTAGAATAAATGCAGAGGATCCATTTAATAATTTCCGCCCATCACCAGGTAAAATTACGGTTTTGCATACTCCGGGCGGACATGGTATTCGTGTAGATTCACACATTTATGCAGGTTATACTATTCCTCCAAATTATGATAGTATGGTTGCTAAATTAATTACTGTTGCACAAACACGTGAAGAAGCGATTGCTAAAATGCATCGTGCTTTGAGTGAGTATGTGATTGAAGGTGTTAAGACAACGATTCCTTTTCATTTGAAATTGATGAAGGACAAAAATTTTATCGCAGGAAATTATACTACAAAATTTTTGGAAGATTTTGATTTGACTGCTGAGTAATAAATTCAGATTCTATACAGAGAAGCCTTGCACAGTTTGCGAGGCTTTTTTTATTCGATCAATTAAGATATTGAAACTCATTTAGATGCACGAAGATTACTTCTCAGAGGTTCATTGTAAAAGTATATCAAGCTGAATTTTTTAAGAATTTTTTATTTTACGGGACTCTTTTATCTCTGGAGATTTAGAATTGTTTACATCCGTTTCTTCAAACACAAATGCAGAATCGATGATTGTATAATACAGAATGATCCCATCTTCCCCGTTATCTTTTTCATATTCATAGATAAAATTTGGGTCGCCTTTCTTTTTCAAAAAGGAAGAAAGCTGAGAATGTTTGTGGTATTGTTTGTTGCACTTAAGCCGTTTATTGCCAAATGTTTTCCGCTCTTTGGAAATCATATTGTATTTGCCAAATGCCTGTTCTTCAGTGTTTACAATTGTGATGATTCCACAGCTTACTGACGTGCATGAAAACAGTAGTATTAAAATGAGGTTTTTCAATTGTATAAAAATCGAATTATGAATTGGATTCTACAAGAGCTTTTATTTGAACTAAAATAGGATTCCAACCTTCGCCATTGTTATAAGATTCTTTGTAACGTTTTTCTCCATCAGCAACTGTGTTGTAATTGCCTTGTGTAACCGTTAGGAGTGTTTGATTGTTTGTTTCTGAAAGAGTATAGGTAACCGTTAAATAATTTTCGGGAATATCAGGAATGTTTGGATTGTGTGGATCAATAACGGTGTAGGATAATAATTTATTGGGCTCTATTTCAATAATATGCCCTTTTACTGGAATAAAGTCTTTGCCTTCGTACAACATTTTCCAAATTAAAGTACTTCCTTTTTTCCAGTCGGAAACTGTTTCGCAGCCAAACATGTACTTTTTTGTTTGTTCGGGATTAATTAGTGCATCCCAAACTTTGTCAGCAGAAGCATTAATGATAATTTTGTTTTCAATTAGTAGTGGTTGCATTTCCCTTGACGTTTGATAATTAATCGTATGCTAATTTACCGTTCTTATTGAGAAGTTCAATATTAAAGTTTATTTTTTATCCTATTTCTTCCAATTCTAATTTCTTAATTCTGGAATAAATGGCTCCTTTTGTGCGCCCAAAATGCTTGGCTAAATCTCTTACATTGATGCCTTCGCAATACATTTTAGTTAATTCATCATCTAGTTCAGTAGTCCAAGGTTTGAAAGCATCTTTGTGCCTTTCACGAAATTCTATAACTGAATAAGCTTTTTCTTTAACGTTTTCTACTTCGTTAATTATGACTTCTCCTTTCTCAATTAATTTTGTTGAAGCTATTTGGATACTAGGAATTTCGATTTCTATATTTTCTTCTTTTAATATTTTAAGTACATGAATGTGAGCTGAGGAAGCGAAGTTTTCTGGAATGAGTGTTTCAGGAATATGAATGTGGTTTTTTGCTCTTGTAATGGCAACGTACAAAAGATTAATTTCTTCGTTTAGTTTCGAAATGCTATCTGGTCCCATTTGACTATTGCTTTTTAGTTTCTCTAATTTCTTTTGAGAAATAAAATCATTGGCTAATTGGATGCTATCGTATTCCATGCCTTTGCAACGATGTACTGTTGAAAAAATCATTTCTGCTTTTTCTTTTTCATCGTTTTTAACATGTTTATCTTTTATAGATTTTATAATGCTTGGAATTTCATTGCCGTACTCTTTTACAATTTCGAGCATCATTCCTAGTTGAGCTTCTTCTGTTTTTTTAATATATTCTTCTAACTCGTCCAAATTTTTCATCGAGCGAATGAGTTGATCTTTGATTTGAGAATGTTTTCCGTTATACAGATTCAGTACATCATAGAGAGAAGCTCCGTCATCAGCATAGGTGTATGAATTAATATTCCCTTCAAAATAAATCTCTTTAAGATTTTTCTTTTCTTTCACGTATTCTATGGCTTTTAATAATAGTCCAAGGTTTGTGCGAGCTATTGTTGCTTTTGTTTTATTTTCAGTAGAATTTCCTTTGCCAATAATTGAAATGAGAGTTTGGTTATCGATTTGCTTTTTGAATTGTAGAATTTTCAAAGCTAAATTGGCTATGTCTTGGCTGAATCGAAAACTGGTAGATAAATTAAAGGTATTGAAATTTACTTTCTCTAATGCGTTGACTGCAAATCGCCACGAATAAATTTGTTGATGCGTATCTCCAACTATCACTTTTACAGCTTTTTGTTTTAGAAATATGTCCAACATTGCTGGTGAAGCATCTTGTCCTTCATCAAATAAAATGTAATCGTATTTCAAATAAGGTTGGGATAACTGAAATTTTTTGATGTAAAAGTCATGAGTTATTTCAATCTCACTTTTATTCATTTTGGATAAAAATTGTAGCGTTTGATTTTCAATGTATTTGTAGTTTATTTTGACAAATGTTTTGGCGTTATGGTCTGTCACAATATCTAAGTAGTTTAAATCTTCAATTTTCTGTTTATCACTATTACAATAATAGGTTATGAATTTGCTGATGTGGTTGGCAACAATATATTCGGCATGCTTTTCTCCATTCCCTTTTATTCTTAGCAATTCTGCAATTTCGTTTATTTTATAGCCTTGTAAGCGTACTTTATAGTTGTATCTAAAAATGATGTGTTTGTAGGCAAGTGAATGTGCGGTTTCTACTTTTACATTTTTTATTCCTTGGCTTTCAAACTTTTTAATTGCTTCTAGTTTAACTGATTTGTTGAAAGCGAGGTAAAGTATTTTGCTGTTTTTAGGGCGACTTTTAGCATATTCAACAATGGTGGTAGTTTTTCCGGAACCTGCTACTGCATTTATTTTAATGTTGTCTTTGGAGTTGATGATAAGTTGTTGTTCGGGGGTTAGGTTCATGTGAAATTGTTTATGAATTGGATTGTTTATTTTTTTTAGTGATTTAATACCCTATTTTTCTTATTGGCTTCTGATTCTCCTTCTTTTGAGTTAGCTCATCTAAGTATTGGAAAACGAGTTCGATATTTTGTGTGTTATTATCAGTTCGTTTGCTAATCTCATCTATAAATTGTTGTAGTTTTGTATTGTTAGTGAAGGAGTTACGTATTTGCGTGAACACTCTCATGATTTTTATATTGACATTAATTGCTATGTTGCTGTATCGTACACTTGATAGCATTAAAACTCCGTGTTCTGTGAACAGATACGGTAATTTTCGTTTTCCTCCCCAACTTGAAGTCGCAATTTGCGACTTCAAGTTTTCAAACTCTTTTTGAGTTAACTGAAATATGAAATCTTCTGGAAATCGTTTGATATTTCTTCTAACTTGTTCGTTTAGTCTTTTTGTTTCTACTTTGTATAATTGTGCTAAATCAATATGGATCATTACTTTTTGACCTCTGATGAGATATATTTTATTAATGATAATTTCTTCAGGAATTGAAATTTGGATATCCTTTTTTGTCATAATCTTATTTTTTAATGCTGTACTCAATTCTCTTTATTTTTGAGGTGCCAAATTGGCTCCTTAAAGGGTATATAATAAAAAAGTCGCCTCTCTGCTCCCAAAGAGGACGACTTATCGTTCACACACCAATCAACTGCACTATTTTTTTGAATCGAGCATCAATACTTCGCTCACTTCAATTTCGGTTACGTAACGTTTGATTCCTTCTTTATCTGTATAGTTACGGTTGATTAATTTTCCTTCAACTGCTACTTCGCTTCCTTTTTTTAAGAATTTTTCTACTATTTCAGCTGTTTTTCCCCAGGCAATTAAATTGTGCCATTGTGTTTCGGTCACTTTTTCGCCTTTTGCATTTTTGTAGGTTTCGTTGGTGGCGATACTTACTTTGGCTAATTTTTTACCTCCGTCTAAGGCTTTCACTTCCGGGTCCATTCCTAGGTTTCCGATCAATTGTACTTTGTTGCGTAATGCGTTCATAATGTTTTTGTTTTTTGTGTACCTGCTTATAGGCAAGTACTGGTTTATAATTTATTTTTCGTCAATAAACGCTCTGTTGTTTTGACGGTGCAAATGTGTGGCTACTTCCAAACCCGATTCGGTATTTAAGCGTTTATATTCGAATTTACTCGTGTATACTCGGGTAGAATGAATAAATTCCATACATTAGCACCACTAAAAACATCTACTCGCACATATTTTAGTATTAGAATAAATTAATTATTCAGTCCTAGCATTACTCCGGCAGGCAATTTTAAAAAAAATTAATGTATGAGTAAAGTATGTTTGGAGTGTGGAGACTCCTTTAATGGTAGAACCGACAAAAAGTTCTGTACAGATTTATGTCGCAATGGTTTTAACAACAAAATAAAAACGTCTACCAGCGAATATTTTCGAATAGTAAATTCTAGCCTTCGTAAAAATTATAAAATTCTGGAAGAACTTATTCCTGAAGAAACGGCAAAAGCCTCCAAATCTAAGCTCTTGCAAAAGGGGTTTAATTTCCAATTTTACACCAATGTGTATACTACAAAAAAAGGAACGAATTATTTCTACTGCTATGAGTATGGGTATTTACCAATTGATAATGATTATTATTTTCTGGTAAAAAGGAAAGAAGAAGCGAAGTGAATTTGACCCCTCTCTGGCTCTCCCCAGTGGGGAGAGAATCGTTCTACAATAAGAATTGTGGTTGCGACTCTATTTATTCTCAATATAGCTAAACCTAAAATTATTGAAAACAATCAAGCTTGACAAAACGATTCACAAAGGTGAAGAAGTAGTTCTTTTGCAATTTCCTTATGATACTGCATTGAGTGATGAAGCGCGAAAAATTAAAAATATTCGCTGGAGCAGAACTTTAAAGGGCTGGTATGCGCCTTATTCCATAGCTGTATTAAATGAAATAAAAATTATTTTTGAAACGGTTTCTATTATTGATGCTAGTCTTTTGAAAGAGAAGGTGAAAGCCTTTAATGCCGATCCTAAAAATAAAGTATTAAGTAAAGACGTGCTTCTGAAAATTGAAAAGTTTAAAGATTGGATGCGTTCTAAGAGGTATAGCGATAGTACGATTGGAACATATACGGATGCTTTAAAGACTTTTTTAAAGTATTTTCATACCAAGGCAATTAATGAAATTTCGAATGATGATGTGATAGAGTTTAATAATAAGTACATTTTGGCGAATAAATTATCCGCATCATTTCAGAATCAAGTGGTGAATGGGATAAAATTGTTTTTTCGAACGATACAAAATGTAACTATTGATGTTGATATTATTCATAGGCCTAAAAATTCGTTATTACTGCCAAAGGTTATTTCTGAAGCAGAAGTTGCTCAGATAATAAATGCTTTAGATAATATTAAGCACAAATGTATGATGAGTTTGATTTATTCGGCAGGTCTAAGAAGAAGCGAACTTTTGTGTATGCGAATAAATGATATTGACAAGGATAGGATGTTAGTACATATTAATCAGGCTAAAGGCAAAAAGGATAGAATTGCACCATTGAGTGAGACTATTTTGAAGCTTTTAGATATTTATTATAAGGAATACAATCCTAGAGATTTTCTTTTTGAAGGTCAAGCGGGAAATCAATATAGTGAGCGCAGTTTGGCTTTAGTATTAAAAAAAGGCTGTGATTTGGCGGGGATAAAGAAAAGTGTTAACTTGCATATGTTGAGACATAGCTATGCAACTCATTTATTGGAAAACGGAACAGATTTGAGATATATTCAAGAGTTATTAGGGCATAAATCTTCTAAAACAACAGAAATATATACTCACGTAAGTAGGAGAGCTATTAGTAAAATTTCAAGTCCATTGGACAGATTAAACATAAAAATAAAGGGAAACAACTAAACCTAAAAACTACCCCAACATTCCAAATTTGGACATGTTGAGGAAGTTTTTGAGAAGAAAACTTCCTCTATAAGAGAGTTAT
>CAYWAV010000090.1:0-15003 GCA_964456225.1 uncultured Chitinophaga sp.
CTTTAAAGGGTCGTAGAAGATTACTACGTTGATAGGTTGTAAGTGTAAAGACAGTAATGTCAAAGCTGAGCAATACTAATTACCCGTTAGCTTTCTTATTAAACTTGGTATTTTAATTTGTTAATTTTATTATTGTTGTATTTTCTTTCTTTATTATGTCAATCTTATTATATCCGTAAAAACGGATAATGATTTTAGGTGACTATAGCGGTGAGGTCCACCTCTTCCCATTCCGAACAGAGAAGTTAAGCCCACCAGCGCAGATGGTACTACAGTAATATGTGGGAGAGTATGTCGTTGCCACTTTTAAATTAGCCTCAATTCTTTAATGAATTGGGGCTTTTTTATTTATATAAATATTATTTTTGTAAACACCATCCGCCATTATAACATGCGAGGAATTAGAAAAATATTAATATTATTTATTTTTTTATATCATATCAGTTATTCTCAGGATATTGATACGTTAAAAACTCCTCAATTACATTCCAGCACATTGTTTTTTAATGCTGAACAATTTGAAAATTTAGATTCTGTTAATTTTATTACGAACTCTTTAGATAATTTTCAAAACTATTTGAGTAGAACTCATTTAGGTAATTCAGGAATGGCTATTCAAAATATTAAAACACATATTTTAGACCCATTTGGTTTTATATATAGTAAAAATTATTTCCAGGATTATTTTTATGCTAGAAAAGAGTTATTGTTTTATGATACGCGTACACCATACTCGGATTTGTTATACGTTATTGGCTCAAAAAAAGAGCAAAGTTTTAAAATGACTTTTTCTTATAATGTAAAAAAGAATTGGAATGTTACTGCAAATTTTTTTCGAATTCGATCAGAAGGTTTTTATCTGAGACAGAGTACTAATGACAATTTTATTTCATTGTCATCTGTATATAAATCCGAAAGCAATAGATATCATTTATTGGTGGGGGTGATGTATAATTATGTCCAAAACGCTGAAAATGGAGGAATTTCGAATGATTCAATTTTTGAAAACGGAGTTAATTTGGACAAGAAATTATTAGATGTAAATTTAACTTCTGCAAAGAGAAGTCATCTCAATAGGAGTATTTTTGTAAACCAGCACATTAATTTTGGAAAGAAGTCAACGGATAGCTTATCAAAGCGAGCTATTATTCCTCACAGTAAGATTACCCTGTCTACTTCATTTGAAGACAATCTTTTAAAATACGAAGATGAAAATCCTTTGTCTGGTTTTTACTCTAATATTTATTATGACTCTACTCGTACGTATGATTCAACGTATAATTTTTCGTTTGAAAATGAGCTTTCTTGGAAACGTTTGGATAATAAGAAACACCGTGGTTTTGTTGATAAGTTTGGAATAGGTTTTAGTGCAAAAAATCAATTTTTACTTATTAAGCAAAGGGAGATAGATGCCGCTTATAATAACATAATTGCAGGTGCTGAATTATTCAATATTTATTCCGACCATAAGTTTTGGTTTAAATTAGCTGGGAAATATGCAATTACAGGTTATAATAAGGATGATTATTCTGTTACTGGATCCTTGAAGAAAAGACTAATCGATAGCTTAACATTTTTGGTCTTGAATTTAAGCACAAAGCGACAAATGCCTGAATACATATACAGTAGATTTTCTTCTAATCATTTTAAATGGGAAAACAATCTTGAGAAACAAGGAGAAGATGCTGTAGAATTACACTTTTTAATGAAAAAAAATAAATTGTCAATTGTACTTAATTATAAAATGTACACCAATCCTGTGTATTTTGATAACTATGCTATTGCTAGACAATATTTAGGCCATGTAGGTGTTTTGTCGTCAACTCTCAAAAAGAATTTCAGTTTTTATAATTGGCATTTGAATAATACAATAACGTATCAATATGTTCCAGATTCAACAGTTATACGCTTACCTGAATACGTTTTAGAACACTCTTTATATTATGAGAATGACCTATTTAAAAAAGCGATGAGGCTACAAATAGGCGTTTCCGTATTTTTTGTTTCAAATTATTTTGCAAATAATTATATGCCAGCAACATCTCAGTTTTATTTACAAAATGATAAAGAGTATGGAAATTATCCATTCATTGATTTTTTTATTAATGCACGAGTAAAAGACGTTAGGGTGTTTTTTAAAATCGACCATTTAAATAGTGGATGGATGGGCAATAAATACATGTTAACGCCTGACTATCCTATGAATGATAGGGCTTTTAAATTGGGTATCTCTTGGCGCTTTTTCGATTAGAACTTATCGATTAGGTCTTCTGCTTTTTCTTTTTAGCAGCAGGAAAAAGAATATTATTCAAAATCAAACGATAGCCCGGAGAGTTGGGGTGCAAATGTAAGTCTGTTGGTGGATCTTCAACTCTGTGTTCATAATCTTCGGGGTCGTGACCACCATAAAAAGTAAAAGTTCCTTTCCCATATGTGCCGTGTATATATCGTGCTTCGTTGGCAGCTTTGTTTTCCCCTAAAATCAATATGTTTGGCTTGATAAATGATTTGTCGAAGCCGACAGTTTGTCCCCAAAAACCTTTAATTATTTGCTCATGATTTTGGCAAAGCATAGTTGGTACTACATCCCATTTTGCGGAATATTCAAACAACGTAAATAAATCATTGGTTTTACTTATTCCATACTTTTGCTTACGTGTATTGTATGTATCGATATTTGATTTCGCATATTCGTTAGGGTTTGTGCTAAGAGTAAAGTTTGTGAAAGCGAATGTTTTAGAATAATCCAATTTTTGATTATAGTTCGGAGTTGTACCATCCCCATCGAACATGCTTTCGCAAATATCAATACCATCAGCAGCTAAAGCAATATCATAGCTGTCAGGGGCTGAGCACATAGAGAATAAAAATCCCCCTCCGGAAGTAAAATCACGAATTTTTTTAGCCACCGAAAGTTTCATTTCTGAAACTTTATTAAAGCCTAAAGATTTTGCACTTGCTTCAAGAGTCCGTTGCTGTTCCTGATACCAAGCTGCATTGCGATATCCAAACCAAAACCGTCCGTACTGTCCTGTAAAATCTTCGTGATGAAGGTGAAGCCAATCGTAAAGCAATAATTTCTCTTTCATGATCTCTTCATCATAAATAATATCGTAGGGGATTTCTGCATAGGTGAGAACCAGTGTTACCGCATCATCCCAAGGTTGTTTCAGTTTAGGTGAGTAGACAGCAACTTTAGGAGCTTTTTCTAATTTCACATCCTCCATGTTCACTTCAGGATTTGAAATTTCTGTAAGGATGGAGGTTGATTTTGAATCTGCAATTACTTCGAATGAAACACCTCTAATGGTACATTCGTTTTGAATTTCTTTTGCATCTTTTATCATAAAACTTCCGCCACGATAGTTGAGTAGCCAATGCACTTCTACATCTTGCTTTAATACCCAATAGGCAACACCATATGCTTTCAAATGATCTTTTTGTTCTAAATCCATTGGGATAAGAATAAAAGTTGCTTTTGAAAACAGGCAGATAAAAAGAAATAAAAATATAATAATGAAACGTTTCATTCTGTTTTATTAGAAAGGGTGATCTTCTTCTATGTCATTCATTTTTGAGCCACGGATTACTGAATTTGATTGTGAATCAAAATCGGTTGCTGGCGAAAGTTTATTTGTGGAAGCACCGTAATCAAGATTTTGATCTAACATATCCAAGTCCGCAAATTTTGTAAATTGTCCTATATACCTTGTTTTTGCTGAGTCTACAGGTCCGTTACGGTGTTTGGCAATAATTAATTCGGCAACACCTAAAGTAGATGCGCCATTTTCATCTTCGGTAATATTATAATATTCTGGTCGGTGAATGAACATTACCATATCAGCATCCTGCTCAATTGCACCCGATTCACGTAAATCGGAAAGTTGTGGGCGTTTATCACCGCCTCTTGTTTCAACAGCACGACTCAGCTGAGAAAGTGCGATAACGGGAATTTCTAATTCTTTAGCTAATCCTTTAAGTGAACGAGAGATTGTTGCAATTTCCTGTTCGCGGTTTCCTTTTCCTTCGCCACCTGCTGTCATTAACTGTAAATAATCTACAACGAGTAATTCAATTTTATGTTGTTCTTTTAATCTTCGTGCTTTTGCACGTAATTCAAAAACAGACAAGCCAGGTGTATCATCAATAAATAAAGGTGCTTCAGTAAGTTTTCTGATTTTATCGTTTAGCTGTTGAAATTCATAGTCTTCAAGATTTCCTTTTTTTAATTTTTCGGAAGAGAGTTCAGATTCACTAGCAATTAAACGAGTAACAAGTTGTAGTGAAGACATCTCCAAAGAAAAAACCGCAACAGGCTTGTTAAAATCAACAGCAGCATTGCGAGCCATTGTAAGTACTAAGGCTGTTTTACCCATTGCTGGACGAGCAGCTATAATTACTAAATCGGATTTTTGCCAACCAGAAGTTAAGCGATCTAGTGCAGTTAATCCTGATGGAACACCAGAAAAATTTCCTTTATTATTTTTTGTGATTTCAATTTGATCGATTGCTTTACGGATGAGCGTACTCATTTTATCGTAATCTTTTCGAATGTTACCTTCAACAATTGAAAATAAATTTCTTTCAGCATTGTCCAAAAGTTCAAAAACATCGGAGCCGTCTTCGTAAGAATCGTTAATGGTTTTAGTAGAAATGCGTATTAGTTCTCGTTGAATGAATTTTTGAGCAACTATACGTGCATGAAATTCGGCATTGGCTGCTGAAGCAACACGGTTGGTTAATGAAGTAATATAATAAGCACCGCCAACAAGTTCAAGTTCTCCTGTCTTCTTTAATTCCTGAGTAACGGTAAGGATATCAACAGGTTCCGAACGTGTAAAAAGCTGTTCGATTGCCTGGAAAATACGTGCATTCGCATCTTTATAAAAACTTTGGGGTTTTAATATGTCAATTACATTGGTTAATGCATCTTTTTCAAGCATCAAAGCACCTAAAACGGCTTCTTCCAATTCAACGGCTTGTGGGGGCATTTTGCCTATATCCATCAACTGTTGATTTACGGTTGTTTTGGTTACTCGTCTGCGGTTTGTATCGTTTTTGGTAGTAAAATCAGTCATAGTACAAATTTACCAAATTTTGAAAGAGTTCGCTAAGAAATATATTTTTAAACAGGTGATAAACATCTTATTAACATTAAATATTGCTCATCGTAGCTAATTTTGTTGTAATTGCTTAACTTTATGCTATGTTTAATGTGAACAAAATCTATTTCTCTATCGCTTTTTTGTCTGTTTTAATATTCTTTTCCTGTAAAAAGGATGCTGATGTAAAAGGGCCTGAGATTAAGTTTAATACCCCTATTGAAAATCAAACGTTTAATGTCAATACATACGTAAATGTGAATGCTACTGTTACGGACGAGACGAGAATAAGCTCTGTTTCTGTTAGTTTATTGGATGTGAATGAGCATTTTGCTCATATTACTCTTCCTGCGACTGTTTCATCGCCCAACATGACATTAAACATGAATTACATACTTGATAATATCCATCTGGAAACAGGTTTTTATTACATCAAAATTTCTGCATCGGATGGAGAAAATAGTTCACAAAAGTTTCAGAAAATATATTTAATCGCTGTGCCGAAAGCGCTAAATACTATTTATATCGTGAGTAATACGGGCAGTACATCAACAAACTTATCTACGCTGGATACCAATTTTTCGGCAATTATTCCTTACCATACTTTTTCTGGAGATTACCTTGCATCATCTGTTAGTAGTTACTATCAACAAGCTTATAGATGTGGTAATTACACAGGTAGTTTCACCGGACATGTTTTGGAATTTAATAATCCGAAATTTGCAATTGCCCCTATAACGTCATCTAACCCTTATTTTACAGGTTATTACAATGACGATCAAAATACATATGTTGGTCGTTATGATGGAAATATAAAAGGTTATAATTATGCAGGTGGTATCTTTTACAGTGCAAATGCTCTATCTGGATACTACTCACAACATATGTGTTTTAATGATGGCTATTTGATTGCTGAAGAAAAAGAAATATTTACTTCTGCAAAAAAATTGGTAACCTATTTTCCTACAGGCAGTGTAGAAAAAAATTGTTCTTTAACACAGGATGTTGTTGCATTTTGTGAGATGGATGCAACGGATGTATTTGTTTTTGGTAATGTTGGCGGGCAGGCTACTATTCAGTTATTCGACAGAACAAATAATAATTTATGGAGTCCGTACCCGTTTTCTTTAGCGACAGGAAGTTTGTTGAGTGCATTAAAAGTAGATTCGGATACGTATTTACTAGGACATTCAAATGGAACAATATATAAATATCAATATTCTTTGAGCAGCGTAACAACCTTTTTAACCGGATATGCAGCCGTACAATTAAAGTATGATGATGTTCAGAATAAACTTTATGTAGTGGAAGTTAACAAAGTTACAACCTTTAATATGACTACGCTAGGAATGGTGCACACCATTAATTCTGCTGAAACAATTTTGGATCTTCACTTATTGTACAATCGCTAATTTCTCTAGATCTTCTTTGTAATCGTATTGCATGTCTTCGTGTAATTTAGAAAATGCTACTTTTATTTTATCAATTTCACGATAGTAGAGATTGCTGATAATTTTACTGGAGTCTAAGTTGATTCGAGCAACTTTTATTTTTTTGCAGAAATAAATTCTCAAATCAAGTTCGGTTTCTTTTTTACTGGAGTTTTTAATGAATTTGTTTAAGTTGCGAACGACCTTCTGTAGCCCTTTTTTTGTGGTGTAAGCGGATTTTCTGCTTATCTCGTTAAACAATTCATCTAGTGCTTTTTTTACTTTTTCGAGATATTCTTTTTCATCGTTTACTTCGAATAAAAGGTAGGAGAGGAGTTCTTTGTTTTCTTTTTTATGCTTTACTAGTCGCATACATAAATCAAGCACATCTTTTTTTTCGAGTGTGCTTAATTCTTTTTGTATCTCATGTACTGTATGCGATTTCAATTAATGTTATTCAATTTTACATTTAATATCATATTTGATAGGAATCTCCTTACCACCCATTTTTAGAATAAAATCTTGGTGTGCATCCGAATCAATAGGCCATCCGGTTGTGATGTCAACAGTAATAGAGCCGGTTAGTTTTCCTTCCATTGAAAATTCATTTCCAAATTTCTCACCACTTCCGTAAAGTTTTCCTTCGATTGAAATAATTGCAAAATCACCATGAATTTCTTTCAATGTATATTTTGCACTGCAATTCATATTGTTTCCAGCTTTAATCACAATTTCTTTTTCCCAAACATCTCCAATAGAAATTTCTTTTGTTGGATATCGAATTAGAAATTGCATTTTATTTTCAGTAGAATCAATTATCCCTGCTTCATTAAAGCGTACTTCTGTTTTTTTATTTAAGTGGATATCGTAAATTCCTCGGTATGTATTTCCTTCCAAAGTAAATATCGGTAATGCTACCAATTTTGCATCTCCTATTAATGAATCGGGACCTGATGCAGAACCACTTACTTTTACTCCTTGTATATTTCCCGACATTTTAATTTTATCGTTTTTTAATTCCAAAATAATTTTTCCATCGGCATCGGTTTCGCTTTTTCCACTCATTTCCATTTCAAATGCAGTAACATCACCCGATGTTAACTGATTAACAGAAAACTGATAGTTCATTTTAATTTTTTTCCCATCTACCGGCTTGAACTCCAGTTTTATTTTACCGGTCGATTCTTCTTCTTTTGGAGTTTCGGAGTTGCCGCAACCTAAAAACAAAAGGCTTGAGGCTAATAGGGAGCAGAATAGTGCTTTTTTCATAGGTTTAGATTATATCACATAAAAATACAAATAATTACTTGCTTTTGAAAGTATCTCTTTATTTTTAGGTTTTCAATGCAGTGGGGCATTTGGGCTTGTAACTTTGAGGTGGTTGTATTCGTCTTAGTCAAAAAAGGGCTAATTTTGCAAACTAAACAATAAATGATGAAAAATCTTTCAGTTGTTTCAAAAATATTATTCGTTTCAATAGTTTTATTGTTTACTTCCTGTGATGACATGACTGTTTCTACTGGTGATGGATCCAATGAAGTAAAAGCAAATGGAAAACTTACCACTGAAGTGAGAGAGATTTCTGCTTTTAATCAAATTATGTTAGAAGGCGTTTTTAATATTTATTTACTGCAAAAAGAAAAAGAATCGATTCGGATTGAGGCAGACGAAAATGTATTGCCATTTATTTTATGCGAAGTAGAAAATAGTGTATTAACAATAAAATTGAAGGACGATTCAAAAATTACTAAAATGAAAAAAATCAATGTGTATATTACATTGGCAGATATCAATAAGGTGGAAACAAAAGGAGTAGGCTTGTTGAATTGTATAGGGAAGTTGAATTTAAAAACATTGGAATTGAATTTAAAAGGTGTTGGTGCATCTAAATTAAATTTAGACTGTGAAACATTGATTGTCCATTCTGAGCTGCTTGGTTCATTACATTTGTCAGGTTCGGCAATAAACGTAAACATAAAACATAAAGGCATTGGTGCGTTTGAAGCATTTGATTTGAAAGCGGAAAAAGTAGATTTAGAATCGGATGGAATAGGAAAGATGGAAGTGTATGCTTCAAAACAATTGATTGTTGATGCGAAAGGTTTAGGTAGTGTGAGCTATAAAGGAAATCCTTCTGCTAAAAATATTAAGTCGAGTGGTTTTGGAGTTGTAGCGAGTGCTGAGTAGTTATCCCGATATAGTTGTACGGACTATTTCTACTAAAGTTCCGTAGTTTTTCTTATTAAAATTTAGCACCTTTTTTTGTTCATATCTTAAACACGAATTTTTCCAACCTTTATTTTTTTCTGCCGTACAAAAAGTCAAATTTCAAAACCAATGTAATTGAAAAGCTTTATTTGTATTGGTTTTGGCAGCTATTCAAAACAGGAGTAAATTTTTTCATAAATATTTATTTTGTTCTATAAGACTATTTACACAATAAAAATATAAAAATCATGAAAACAAAAACGTTTATCTTAGCATTGTTGGCTTCGATCATCCATGTGGTGGTAACCAGCCAAACACCAGCTAACCAAGCTTTTCAACACGACAAAAATTTCGTACTTGGTTATCCCAATTTCACAGAATCAGAAAGAAGAGAATTTTCAATGATTGATGATCCATCTGTTTTAATTATTCAATCGGAAGAATTAGTTGCCAGAGCAAAAAAAATTAAAAAAGAAGCTAGTTTAACACTTGGGGAAGAACAAAAAAGATTAATTGAAAATGCAGATGGGTTATTAAAACAAGCAAACACAAAAAAATTGGCAGCGTCTGAATTATTAGCGTACAATAATCGAATAGAGTTTAAGCTTTTAAAATCATCGTTCATTGATATGTTGGATAGTTATGACCAAAACGACAGCACTGTCATTCGGGCAAAGAGTTTATTGTTGACTGCCGTTCGTTCGTATCGATTTGCTACTGAATTGAGAGAAGAGGCGTATGCTCAGCGAAGTATTGCATCGATGTTAGCCAATTTACATAATGCTGAAGAAAGAGAAAGTTTGGCAATTATAAATATTGTGCAAGCAATGAACATTTTAGAAAAGGTCGCTCAGCAAGTGGTTGCGATAAGATAGATGTTTAAAATAACGAAAGAAGCTCCCGATGTATGGGGAACTTATTATCTATTTACAATATTTTTTAAATGCTTCTTTGGAGCCGTCAAGGTCTAGCTTTATTGCCTTTTTAAAGTCATCGCAACCTGTTTTGTCACCAGTAGCATTTTTAACAAGGGCACGTTGAAAATAGGCTTCTGCATAGCTGTCTTTCATTTTGATGGTGATGGAATAATCCAATAAAGCATTTTTCATATCGCCTTTTTTGAAATTAGCATTGCCACGGTTGAAGAAGACATAATCTGCCGGAAATAATTTAAGAGCCTCATTATATTTTTCTATGGCTTTGTCGTATTGCCCTTTTGATAACAAGGCATTCCCTTCGAAATACGTATTATAGAAATCGGTGTCTTGTGAAAAACTGATTTTGAAAAAGCAAATAAGGAAGATTAGCAGAAGTAATTTTTTCATTGAATCAAAAGTAATCATTAATCTAATTAAAAACAAAAAGTTTATGTGTGCGGACATTGTGTGCACTTATTTTTTTTTGTGCATGACTCCACGTCTTCGCCTATGGCAAATCGAGAGGGGCATTGGAGATATTATTAAAAATAAAATAAACCTCCTTATAAACTAATTTAGTAAAAATAAATATAAAACTAATCTGTAATCTATCTTTTGTTTAATAATAGGGAAGATAAAATAGATAAAGCAATATTTAGTATTTGCTTTTTCATGTTTATGGTTTACTATTCAAAATTTTAATTGCATCCTGAAGTGTTGAATCTGTATAAGGATAAGCTGTATCATTTTTGTAAAGGATGAGTTTTCGGTCTGCATTTTTAAAATCAATCCACATACCTTGCTTGTGTCCATTCGCATCTTTAAAATTAGTGGTATCACTTGGATAGTGAATTTGATAGTTTTCTCTGTTTTGCACTGGTGTATTTAAAGTTGTGGTTGTTTCTGTATTTTGACAAGCCGTTACTAATAATAGGAGACAGCAAATAGGTATAAGGAAAGTGTTTTTTTTATAGTTGAATTGACTTTTGATTACTCTACATTAATTCGATATTTCAAGACATTTGCATAATCGCGGCCAAGCTTATTACCATAATCCTCGTAGGCTTTTTTTGCCCAACGTAATGCCTCTTCATTTTTTCCAAGTACTTCATTTCCTACGGCCACATTTAGGCAAGCTTTTCCTGCATTTTTACCAGATGCATTTTTAGCAATTGCCTCCCAAACTTCCATTGCGCCTTCCCAGTTTGCAACTTCTGATTTTCGGAAACCGGTTTTAAATTGTTCTTTGTGTTTTCCTTTGCCTCGTTTGTACATATCACGTTTTACAGTATAGTACCCAGGAATGAAACGGTCAACATATTGTTCTCCTGCCGAATAGGCTGTTTGAGGTAATGCTTCTGGAGGCGGAAGGTTTAAAATTCCACTTGAGTTAAATGTTAGGTAGCTTGTACTTTGATATTGATCAATTATTTTCTCTGTTTTAGGATCGTACATGCGCCAATAACTGATAACATTCATTCTCACTTGCGCTGGGGGAGTTGGCGTTCCAATATTTCCTGAAATAACATTGTTAATTTGATTAGTAACATTACTAAGAATGACATCAGAGTTAGAATCGAACATTTCTAGTACGAGTAGTGCATCTGCTTTTGTGGAATCACAAATTCTTTTTACCAAATTCCAATCTAAGGGGTCAGGAGTTGTTCGGGTACCAGTTCCAATTAGTCTGCTAGTTTTTGGAAATACAATTGACGTACCTCTGTATCCGTTGAAACGATCAAAAACTGCTCGAATACATTCATCAGATGCTAGTTTATCGGAACCCGCTATTTCTCCAGTTATGATTGCTTCTGTAATGGCGTTGCCTTTACTTGAAGCATCTTTGGGTGCAATTGAGCGATTGACAATTGCGATAGTGTTGATGTGTTCGGGTAAAACTGCATTTGGAGCAGTTGGGTATTTTAATTGTACATAACCATATTGGGAGCAGCTACTAGCTAATAGACTTATAAGTATGGCAATTGAGTAGATTTTCAGCTTCATTGTTTTTGTTTTTATTATCTTTTGCAAAAGTTATTCCAAATATAGTTAAAGGTGATTTATCTCTGAAGGGAATAGTGCATAATATTCAAAATTTCTAGACCTCACCCAAGACCTCTCCTTGTTCAAGGAGAGGGTGTGGCTCCGAAAGAGTTATTTTAGTATAAATCAAAAATCATTTTAATGATGAAAATAATGATAATCTGCGTAGCATTCATGTCAGCCCTAAACAACCGAAATCCCGTTAACATCATGCGTCAAAACCTCCGTCATGTAATCCAAAAAAGGTCGCATGGCTTTAAACGTGTCGCTCATTTGTTTTACAAACTTATTAGATAAGACTTCTTTGTCTGTGAATTTTTTGACAATGATAAATTGTTTGTATCGCAACAAATCAATGGTTGGATCATTGGCGTCAAATCCTTTCGGAGTGGTTTTTATTTGCTCACCTTTGAGGGTTCCAAAAACGTTCGTAAATTTTTTACTTTTCAGTATTTTACGGAGCGGAGTTGGATCGTAAGCAAATTCATCTCGGATACGTTTTAAATCTTTTGGCTCTGGTCCCCAAAAGCCTCCTGCTACAAATGTGTTTCCTGCTTCAATGTGAAAATAATAACCGCCTCTTCGTTGTTTTGTTGCTCTTTGAAATCCACCGCTCCAATTGGTTTTATAAGGTATTTTTTCTTTTGAAAATCTTGTGTCGCGGTATATGCGGTGCAAACTTTTCCTTCCACTTGGATTTTCAATCACATCGTGCGTATTCATTTCAAATAACAAAGCATCTGCAAAAGCAACAATGTTTTCGTGTTCTTTTAAATATTGCTCTTTGTGTGCATTGAACCAATCTCGGTTATTGTTTTTCTTAATCTGCTTTAAGAAATCGAGATTAGATTGCTGGATCTTTGGCTTTGACATACTGTTTTAGTTTACTTCATATTGAATGGATCCATTTTTCTTTTTAAAAAAGGAATCAAAGTTCTCCCTACTTATATTACTCGTTCCATCCTTCTTTTTGATTTCCATACTCTGAAAATTGAAAACACGACCATTGATAAAATATTGATCCTGTTTTGTATAATTGTCGTTACTCAAATGTCCCAGTATAAATAAGCTTTTGGGAGGGAGTGTGAATTGCAATCCAAGTGCAGAAGTATCTTTGTCTTCAAGTGTTATTTTTTTATTCCAATCAATATCACCAGAATTGGTTGTCAAATATGCATCAGTTAGGGATTCGAAAATTGGAAATCCAGCTGTATTTGTTAATTTATAAGTAACTAGAATACTAGAATCAGAGTTGTTGTTTATAATGAAATATTCTTGCCAGGAACAGCTGCTTAAGAAAATGCAGAACAGAAGAAGTGCGAATACTTTTTTCATGCTTATAAAGATAAGCTTTAACCCTTAATGACCTACAATTGAGAGTTGATTTTATTAATAAAACATATTTATAATGTTCTATTTATATTTTGTTTTGTGGTAATTGTGAGCTTCTTCTATGGAGTGAGAAGATGTTAAGTCACTTTCTTTTTTTGCTAAGATAGCTAATTGAGTGTAAAATTCATGCAGTGTTTCAAGTTCCTTTTCATTTAAATTTTCTATATCAATTAAGCGGTTGCTGGGTCCTTTTAGTGAGGCAATTAATTCGTTCAGTTTTAAATGGAGTGCTCTGGAGTCTTTATTCTGTGCTCGCTGAATTAAAAAGACCATAAGAAAAGTAACGATAGTTGTACTTGTATTGATAACAAGTTGCCATGTATCCGAAAAATCAAAGATTGGACCTGTAAAAATCCAGATCAAAATAATAGATAAGGCAATTATAAAAGCATATGTTGTGCCTGAAAATTGGGTTGCTTTTTGTGCGACTTTTTCAAAGAAATTTAATTTGCTTTTTGCTTTTTTCATTTTCAGATATTTTTCTATTATAATACTTTCAAAGATGAGTATCTTTTTATAGAAGTAATTATAGAAAAAAGAGAAAGAATTACATTATTCATAGATTGAATTCCGGTTTTCACATGTAATCTGTTTGATACAATATCAATCCCGTTTTTAAGAGAAAACCTTTTTTTCTGCCTCACTAATTGCATTTTTTTGAATAAAATAATATTTACATCATTGATAATGAGATATTTATATATTTTTTTATAGACAAAAGATTTCTTTTTTATGGAATTTTGTTGTAGAAAACATCTTATCTATGGTTAAGCAAAAAAACACTTATACATGAACCCACAAATATTATAATCCCATGAAAACATTCGCTATCTCAATCCCAAAACCTTGTCACGAAGACTGGAACAAAATGACACCCGATGCAAAAGGAGCATTTTGTGGTTCTTGTCAAAAATCGGTATACGACTTTTCTAAAAAATCTGATGAAGAAATTATTGCTGTATTCGAAAAAGAAGAAAAAGGAAAAGTTTGCGGACGATTTACTCCTTCGCAATTATCTCGCCCCGTTGTTTCTTTTGGAGAGATGAATAGCACAAGCCGCTTGACTAAGTTTTTATATGCGTTATTACTTGTATTTGGCTCCACCTTGTTTATTGGTGGAGATGCTTTTGGACAAAATGTGAAAGGAGAAGTGAAAATGGGAAAAATGACGATGCGTCCTATAGTTACTAAATCTGAAATAGAAGAAATTCCTGCAATAAAAGATACCGTTATTGAAGAGAAAATAGAAACACGGATTAAATGTGGATTAAGTGTAAGAGGTAAAAGAGATTTAGAGTTAATGCAACTTGTACAGATAATGGTGATTGAAACACCACCGCCAACAATTGTGGAAGAACAGATTAATATAAAAACGGGAGAAGTAGTGTTTGAAGAACCTATAATGCTTAGTGGCGATACAATTTTTACGGAACTTCCAATTCAAGAAGGAATTGATACGATAGCTGTGGAAAACCATTTAATTATAGATACAGTTGAGTTGATTGAACCGGATCCAATGTTATACATTGCTGGTGGAATTAGTTATATTGAAGTGATTGAATCAGAGCCATTGCAAATTGTTGAGACACCTGTTGATACAACTGAAATTACAAACGTCCCCGAAACCACTCTAACCCCAATTGAAGATACTACCGAAGATAAATTGTCAAAAGTTATTGAAGCAGTTATTCTTCCAACTGAACTAGAAGTAAGAGTTTCTCCGAATCCAAGCAGCGGACAAATTACATTGACTTATACTTTAGAAAGTGCAATGGCTGTTAAAATTGAGTTGTTTGATATTACTGGTAAAATGGTAAAGACATTAAGCAACGAAGGAAAACAATATGCAGGAAAATATAATGTATCCTACAATATTTCTGATTTACCCAATGGAATTTATATGGCAACATT
>CAYWAV010000091.1:0-3063 GCA_964456225.1 uncultured Chitinophaga sp.
TTTCGGATTGGACCAATTTGACAATCATTGATGCTTCTGATAAAATTGTAATGCCTAGTTATTGCGATAGTCATACACATATTGTTTATGCCGGTAGTCGCGAAGGAGAATTTGTTGATAGAATAAACGGATTGACCTACGAACAAATATTTGAACGCGGTGGAGGCATTTTAAATTCTGCAAAAAAATTACAAGAAGCCTCCGAAGAAGAACTGATTGAAAGTACTTTAAAGCGACTAAACGAAATTATGTTACAGGGAACAGGAGCGGTGGAAATTAAAAGCGGATACGGATTAAGCACAGAAGCAGAATTAAAAATGCTTCGTGTCATCAAGAAATTAAAAACACTTTCTCCTTTAACAATAAAAGCTACATTCCTTGGTGCACATGCTGTTCCAACAGAATACAAAAATGATAAACGAAAGTATATTGATCTGCTGATAAACGAAATGATGCCGAAAATTGCCGAAGAAAAATTGGCAGATTATTGTGATGTATTTTGCGAACAGAATTATTTTACAAAAGAAGAAACGATTGAAATATTAACAGCAGCAAAAAAATTCGGCATGACTCCAAAAGTACATGCTGAGCAATTGAGCAATTTTGGCGGTGTGTTAGCCGGTGTTGAAGTAGGTGCAATCAGTGTTGACCATTTGGAATTTGTGGGCGACAAAGAAATTGAAGCATTAAAAAATTCAAAAACAATGGCAACCATTTTACCAGGTGCTGCTTTCTTTTTGAGTTTACAATTTCCTCCTGCTCGCAAAATGATGGATGCAGGATTACCAATTGCAATAGCAAGTGATTTTAATCCAGGAAGCAGTCCGAGTGGAAATATGAATTTAATGCTATCCATTGCCTGCATTCAATACAAAATGACTCCGGAAGAAGCGCTAAATGCAGCAACCATCAATTCGGCTTATGCAATGAATTTGAGTACAACACATGGAAGTATTGCTATTGGAAAACAAGCGAATGTATTTATTACAAAAGAAATTCCGAGCTATGCTTTTATTCCATATTCGTTTGGGAGTAATTTGGTGGAAAGTGTGATTTTAAATGGGAAGATTATTGACAGTAAACAGTAGACAATAGACAAATAAAAAACAAACAAAATAAGAACCGTCATTGCGAGTCACGACCCGAGCATTCGGGGCGGGATCTGGCAATCTTTCACGATGAGGAGAATAGCCACCATTGGTGAGAGATTGCCACATCCCGCGAAAATGCGGGACTCGCAATGACGTTCTAAAAAAGCGAAACAATTAAAGCCTGCACACAGCATACTAATGAACTAATAAACTATTGAACTAATGAACCAACTTATAGAATGTGTTCCGAATTTCTCTGAAGGACACGACATGAACATCATCAAACAGATCACCAATGAAATTGAATCTGTTGAAGGAATAAAGTTACTGAACGTTGATCCGGGTAAGGCAACCAACAGAACAGTTGTGACATTTGTGGGCAATCCGGAAGCTGTGATTGAAGCTGCATTTCTTGCTATCAAAAAAGCGGGTGAATTAATTGATATGAGCAAACACAAAGGCGAACATCCTCGTATGGGCGCTACAGATGTTTGTCCGCTTATTCCCATTGCAGGAATTACTATGGAAGAAACAGCTGAGTTCGCAAAAAAATTAGGAGCGCGTGTTGGAAAAGAATTGAGCATTCCTGTTTATTTATATGAAGCTGCTCAGGCAGATAAAAAAAGAAACAATTTATCGGTGATTCGTTCTGGAGAATACGAAGGCTTTTTCAAAAAAATAAAACTACCTGAATGGAAACCCGATTTCGGTCTGGCTGAACATTCAATAAAATCAGGTTCTACCGTAATTGGAGCTCGTGATTTTTTAGTCGCTTACAATGTGAATTTAAATACTACTTCTACCCGCAGAGCAAACTCCATTGCATTTGATGTGCGTGAAGCAGGAAGAGTAAAACGAGAAGGCAATCCCGTTACAGGAAAAATTGTTACAGATGAAAAAGGAAATCCGGTGAATATTCCGGGTTCATTAAAATCGGTAAAAGCAATTGGTTGGTACATTGAGGAATATGGAATTGCTCAAATTTCCATGAATTTGACTAATATCAATGTCACTTCGGTACACAAAGCATTTGATGAAGTCTGCAACAAAGCTACGGAGCGCGGAATCAGAGTGACAGGCTCAGAACTTGTAGGATTAGTTCCTTTGAAATCGATGTTGGATGCGGGGAAATATTTTCTGGAAAAACAAAATCGCTCGACTGGAGTTTCTGAAAAAGAATTGATCAAAATTGCTGTAAAGTCGCTTGGCTTGGATGAACTTTCTCCATTCAAACCAGAAGAACGAATCATTGAATATCTTTTAAAGGATGTATCCAAAGCACGTCTAATTAAAATGGATCTGGTAGCATTTGCTGATGAAACAGCGAGTGAAAGTCCGGCTCCAGGTGGCGGCTCCATATCTGCATACATTGGCGCCTTGGGAATTTCGTTGGGAACGATGGTTGCCAATTTATCTTCTCACAAACCAGGTTGGGATGAGCGCTGGAAAGAGTTTTCGGACTGGGCAGAAAAAGGACAGAACTACAAAAATGAACTTTTGAAACTGGTGGATGAGGACACAAATGCCTTTAATAAGATTATGGCTGCCTTTGGATTGCCTAAAGTTACAGACGAAGAGAAAAAATCAAGAACACAAGCCATACAGGATGCAACCAAATATGCCACAGAAGTACCTTTCAAAGTAATGCACTTGTGCTACGATTCAATGGAAGTAATTAAAGCAATGGCTGAAACAGGAAACCCCAATTCTGTTACAGATGCAGGTGTTGGGGCTCTATGTGCTCGTTCGGCTGTCATGGGCGCTTTCTTAAATGTGAAAATAAATGCAGCCGGATTATCAGATAAAGCCTTTGCAGAGAAACTAATTGCCGAAGGCATCGTATTAGAAAACAAAACGAATGCTTTGGAAACAGAGATTTTAAAGATCGTGAATGGGAAAATTTAGGATTACAATAGAGATTTTGACATATAAAATGTCATTTCGAGCTTGTCGAGAAACCTTTCGAAGCAAA
>CAYWAV010000091.1:3163-14683 GCA_964456225.1 uncultured Chitinophaga sp.
ATTAAAAATGGTTTCCGCTTTCCTTTTTTAGCAACTCTGCGAAATCCATTTATGAAATATTGTCTGAATAATTTTTTATTTCCTTTAGCATTTACATTGCTTTATTGTTTTAAAATTTTCTTTTTCTTAAGAAGCGAAGGCAACTATTCTACTGTCCACATCCTTTGGTTCCTGACCTCTTTCATTTTAGGGAATTTATTTTTCCTATTCATGGCTTTCACCTATTTCTTCCGGACAAATAAAGACATCACCAAATTATATGGAATTCAGATTGTAGAACCGCTGACAAATAAAGACTTTAAAGGCAAAGAACATTCAGGCGAACGGAATCCTCACTTAATCAAAGAATCCCGTGATTGGTATGTTGAGACTTATATGAACGGTGTTTTCCATAGACGACTCGTCCGTTCTGTTCGTCACTACAAAAAAGAAATGTTGAAAGCTGTATTAAAACAGAACCATAAAGCAGCTTCCGTTTTTCAAATTCTTTCCATTGTCAGTTTAATCCTACTCGGAATATTTTCAAAAGCTTCTGTTTTTGAAATTCCTGCGAGTGCAAGTTTGTTTTTACTATTCACCATGTTTATTATGCTCTTCAGCTCATTCTACACCTGGTTCAGAGGCTGGTCAACAATATTGTTTTTTGTCTTTTTAATTGCTTTCAACTCGCTTCATAAACTTGATTTTTTATCTATTCAAAACAGAGCTTATGGATTAAATTACAATACCGAAAAAGCGATTTACAATTATGACAATTTTAAAGCAATTGATAAAAATTACGACAATCTCACTGCTGACATTAATGCTACGCTCAATATTTTAAATAAATGGAAAGTAAAAAACACGGACCTGTCTAACCCAACAAAAAAACCAAAACTTGTCTTAATAAATGTAAGTGGCGGTGGCATACGTTCATCACTTTGGACATTATACACTTTGCAAATGGCTGATAGTATGCTACAAGGCAAACTAATGAGTCAAACACAACTCATTACAGGTTCATCCGGAGGAATGATTGGAGCAGCTTATTTCAGAGAGTTATCTCTATTAAAACAGACAAATAAAATACCCTCCGCATACGATAAAATATATTGTAATAAAATGTCAAAGGATATCTTAAATCCCATTGCATTTACAATAGCTACAAGTGAATGGCTATTTCCTCTTAAAAGCTTTACCGTAGATGATCATAAATATTCTTTCGACAGAGGTTCTGCTTTCGAACAAAAATTAAATGAGAACACATCAGGCGTTTTCGACAAACGATTAGTCGCCTATAAAAAACCTGAAACAGAAGCATATATTCCCATGATGGTATTTGCACCTTCCATTGTAAATGATGGAAGAAAAATGCTGATTTCTCCGCAAGGCATTTCTTATTTAACACAAAATGCAAAAACAGAAAAAACTCAATTCAATAAATTATTCGATGCGATTGAATATTCCCGTTTTTTCCAAAAACAAAGTGCCGAACAAACAAAATTCACCAGCGTATTGCGCATGAGTGCTACCTTCCCTTACATTTCTCCGGTTGTGTCTCTACCAAGTGAACCACGCATCGAAATTATGGATGCAGGCTTAAGAGATAATTATGGAATGGAAACCAGCTTACGTTTTATAAAAGCATTTAACGATTGGATTGCAGAAAACACAAGTGGTATTGTTATTATTCAAATACGCGACAGACATAAAAATGTTCCTATTGATGAAAATCCTTCTCAAACACTGATGCAAGCCTTAACTCGACCAATGGGAAGTTTCTATGGACATCTTTTTGAAGTACAGGATTATAACCAAAACCAACAAATTCAAATGGCTGATCTGTGGTGTAAATCACAAATTGACGTTGTTGATCTACAATTGAGAAACGAATTAAATGACAGAATTTCCTTGAGTTGGCACTTAACCAACAAAGAAAAAAAGAAAGTGTTTGCTTCTATTAACCTTCCTGAAAATCAAGAAGCAATTAAGAGAATTGTTGATTTGTTGAAATAACAAGGGACAATAATGAATACGTCAAGACTTTCGCCCGCTCTCCTAGCAGTATACTGCCTGTTAATGGTAATACTTTTCAGCTGCGATCAAAAAAAAGAAAACCCAAACCGCTCTTTCTGTTATTGGAAAACATCCTTTGAGCTCTCAGCACAGGAAAACAGTATGATGAAGCAAATGGGAGTTAATCATTTATACATCCGCTTCTTTGATGTCGATTGGAATCCCTACGAAAAAGAAGCACTGCCGGTCGGAACAATTAATACGTATTGGTATAATACGGAATTAAAAAACATCAGCTTCACTCCTTGCGTCTACATCACAAACACTGTAATGGAGAATGCAAGCGAACAACAGCTAAATGAATTAGCCGGGAGAGTGAAGTCACGAATCGAAGCTGTTTTAGCTGAACAAGCTGAAAGATATAAAGATCATGAAAGCAACAAGTACGAAGAATATAATTTTCGTGACATGAAGATCAATAAAGACAGTCTGAAAAGAGTTAAAGATTCCGTAGAAACATTTAGCCTGATAGCGTTTGAAAAGAAAATCTCAGAGATCGTTATTGATTGCGACTGGACAGAAAAAACGAAAGCGAACTACTTTTTATTTTTAAAAAACTTACAGGAGTTCAGCACAAAACATGCCGTTTCTGCTACATTAAGATTGTGGCAATACAAAGACAGAGAGACATCTGGTGTTCCTCCTGTTAAAAAATGTTTGTTGATGTGCTATAATTTAAACAGCCCGTCACAATATAACATCAAAAATTCCATTTGTTCTTTGGATGAACTTAAAAAGTACATAAAAGGAGACGATTATCCGATTGCCTTAGATGTTGCATTGCCAATTTTCAATTCAGCGGTTATCTTCCGGAACGGTTCATTCAAAGGAATGATCTCAAATGTTAACATTTCCGATTATGAAAACGACACCGTAAATTATCAGAAATTAAAAGATAACTTGTTTAAATTTAAAACCGACCAAATTATTGGCAATACACTCATTCGTTATGGTGACGAGTTACGCATTGAACAATTAACAAGTGCAGAATTAAATGACATTTCTGAATTTTTGAGTGATAAATTAGAATTAGATAATGATAGCAGAATAACACTGTTTTCCTGGGATACAACTTATATAAACACCTACGGTATTGAAAACATTAAAAAATATTATCAGTTTTTTGAGCATTAGTTTACTCGTCCTCAAAACGACTCTCGGTTATGGCTGTGGTTGGTATGAGAATTCAGAAACTACAAGGCTCGCATTTTTCAGAGCAGAGCTTACAAATATGGAAGGATTCCGTCCTTTCTATTATTCTGCAGATTTCTACAATACAACATCTCCGGATGATGCAAAGATCGACCGTTACAAAAACTGCAAAGAATGGCAAACGAAGTTGGGAACAGGTGTGAAAATGAATGACATCTATTTAATACTTTATAACACTTCGCCCGAAGCATTTGAAATATCCTGTGAAAAGAATGAATTAAAAAAGAATTTCGGTGGCAATACTTTTATTGAAAAACTGATACTTCCTAAGAACAAGGAGCTCCTTACTTACCTTCAGTTTTCTAAAGAACTTGAATACTGTAATTTTCAATCGGACGGAAAATGGGAAAGTTGGGTGGATCTGAACAGCTGGCATTACGGATTTACAGTAAAGATTGAACATGACTATTCTTTGCTTAAAGAAAAACTAAAAACATTGAAAGACGTTTTTTTAATAAAACGTTATGCCTTTCAGTTTATAAAAATCAGTTATTATCTGAATGATTTGGGCGAAGCCTGTAAATTATATGACACTCACTTTTCAGATAAAGAAGAAGAAACCATTTTACAGCCATGGGCCTTGCTATACAAAGCACTTGCCACCGACAAAGTTGGCGATACGATTCAAGCCAATTATTTATACAGTCAAGTGTTCGATCAATGTGAAGAAAAAAAATACGTCTGCATGCAATGGTTCAATAAAAAACCAAGCATGGTAGAAAGAACCTTACTGTTAGCAAAAGATGATCACGAACGAAGTGTGATTTTAACGATGGCGTGTTTGAGAAATCCCGGAAAGGCATTGCCAAAATTGAAAGAAATATTTAACTACAAACCTTCCGATCATTATTTTGGCGCATTGGTAATGAGAGAAATTAATAAAGTGGAAGATTGGATATTTACACCAATGCTAACGGAATATGGACCTTCCGTACAAATAGGTGAAGAATGGTATACTGATTTTGAGCAAACAAAAAAAATAAATGCGAAAATAGACAAAGCATATTCGAAAGAATTAAAGAGATTTTTGATCGATTGTCATAAAAAAACAAAAGCAGGAGACCTCAAAGATCTTTTGTCTGTTGCCATTGCTCATTTATGTTTCATTAATGATGAGAATGAAACAGGGAAGCTCTTTTTAAGCGCAGTCAAAAAAAATGCACCAGTATCCATTCTTAGACAAAAAAACATTCAACTGGCATTGATCACAATAAAATCAGAAGATATCAATGCTGAAACTACAAAAGAAAAGCTGGTTAACAATCTCATTCAATTAGAGAAAAATGCTAAACTAGATTACGATGTTTATAAAAGTCTTTATTCTTTAACTAGAATCCTTAGCAAAGAGTATCAAAAGCAAAACAGAATTGCTATCTCCGGTTTGCTATTTCTTAAATCGGAGCAGTACAAAAGTTCTTATGAAACTAAGAATGAAGATTGGGGATATGATGACTATCAATACTTCTTTGAAGATTACTATTGGCCACTCGCCTATTTCGACAGGTATGCAAAAACAACGGATATTGACGAGTTGATGCTGATGGTAACATCAAAAATGCCAACACCTTTTGAAAGATACATTCGAGAGAAACACTTTTCCAATATAAATGCTTTAAAAGATTTAAAAGCCACCATTGCATTCAGAGATGACAATTTAGAACTGACCGAAAAAACATTGGCTGAGATTCCTAAAAATTACTGGAATACACATTATGAGTTTAAAGATTATTTGAATGAAGATCCTTTTCTTCCAAAAGTATTGTCGTATGCATATAAGCGAAACTACAATTACGAATTCAATAAACTAACTTTTATAAAAGAAATACGATCATTGCTTGCTGAAGCAGATACAAATGATGCGAAAAAAGGAGGGAATTATATAAAAGTAGGACACGCCTATTTCAACTGTTCATACTGGGGCAATTCCTGGATGATGACCAACTATGGAAAAGGAACCGATGAAGATTATTCATTCTCCAATGATTACTTATTTGGAGGCATGTTCGAAAAACGAACTAAAATGCAACAAAAAAATTATTACAAATGTGCTCTTGCTAAAAAGTATTATAAATCTGCTTTAAAATACGCTATCAACAATGAAGAAAAAGCCATGGCTAGCTTAATGATCTACTGTTGTAATGAAGCAGCCTACGATTTTGATGTCAATCAGCTGCCTTATGAAACGAAGGCTCCTAATTTTATTCCTGAGAAGGAAACATTTGCTCTTTACAGAAAATATTCACAAACAAGTGTTTTCAGAAAATACCAATGTCCTGAATTGGAATATTATTTGGCAACTAAATAAAAAACACTATTCCTTTTTCAGCTCAGAAAGCAAACTGTTGTTCTCGTCAAAAGTCATCATTTTTGAACATTCAAATGCATCTGCCGCTGGTTGATCGAAATATAAATCGTTAAATCTTCGTCAAAAACTGACGTTTACTGAAACTTCCAAATCGTTGTCTAACATGTGCAACCTTATCGCATCATTTCGCTTCTCAAATAATATAATTCTAAAACTACTACTTTATTATGAAACATTTTTTCGCTACCCTCATCACATTTTTACTTTTTAGTATTTCTTCTTTTTCACAAAACTTCATCAAGGCCTATACCAATAAACCCCAACTAGGTTCTATTAAAATGAAATTTAAAATCCATTATTCTTTTATGAATTTTTGACCGTTTTGCAGATGATTCTTTTCACAAATAAAATAGAGTCCGCCTGCCAAAGAACCCACATCAATTTGAGTAGATTGTGTCAGCACCATTTCTTTCATAAGCATTCCCATTGAATTGTAAATCTGAACTGTTTCTTTACTACCAATGTTTTTAAGCACGATTGAAAGTGTTTGCGCTACAGGATTAGGATAAAAATAAAAAGAATTTTCTTCAAAAGATGTTTCTTCTATTCCAACATTACAAACAATCGGTAACGCATTAAATCCATGCGCTTTTGCTTGACATCTCAATTCGACCAATGCAGGCTTATCACTTCCATTCCCATTCCAGTTACGAAAACCCAAGGTGCGAAGAAATTCAAGAAACACCGTATCTGTTATTCCGTAATACGTTCCGTAATAATTAACCATAGCCGTATCTAGATCATGTAACCAAGTAAAATCGATCATACGCACATTAGTAGCATACACATCCCATACATTAAATGTCTCCGTAATAAATTGCTTTTGCAATGCATCGGAACTGTTACAGGAAGTACTTGAAGGATAACCGTATTGATAAAAGCAAATTGGTTTGGAAGGATATAAGTTTACAAGTGTATCAAAATCATCCCACAGAACAGAAATTGGTTTTACTGTAAAATCGTTGTTAAGTGGATAATGTGAAACCCCAATGTAGTCGCTACTAGTGTTTAATGCTTGTGCAAAGGAATTATAATTGGCTATACCAGCAAAGGTTAACTCAGTAGCTACTTTTAATCCAGGCCACAGCACTTTTGCATGTGCAGAAACACTGTTATAAAAAGTAGTGTATTGATTCCAAAGTGTTGCATTAGAACCAATATAAATATCATGCTCCGAACCTATCACCAACGATGCAAGCGTAACACTTGGAATGTGAATCTGAATACTATCCAACAAAGCATTAAAACGATTGATCATAGTCGGACTGTCAAAAGCAACAGCCGTTAAGTCGGACGGTACTTCCAGCTGATTGGTTGCTATAGGCGCAATGGTTAAATCAACTGGCATTCCATGCAAAGGATAATAGTAATTAGCAATGTCGAAAAGAAAAAGATCAAAAACTCCTGTAGCTGTTTCAATATTGGTCCAATTCTGAAACATCCCAACACTTCCAATTCCTATTTCATCACCAATAGTAAAACAAGAATCATAATTGAATACTGCATTCTGAGGGGCTGTACTGACATCCAAACTAATAGTATTTGTAGCGGGACTAACCTGTGCATTTAAAGCAGAGGCTATAACAATAAATAATAAAAGAATTTTTGTTTTCATCTTTTTATTCATTGTTTAGTCGTTTTAAATTTTTATCAATATATTTTTCGGTAGGCAATAAAGATGTTTGTATCCGTTTAGCATATCTTATGCTATCAGTGATTTCTTTATTTTTTTCATCCACAAATTTCTTTTGAGCTTCAATTATATTTTTTTGTTTTTTGGTGAGTTTAAAACGAGAATAAATCAACCCCAAAGCAACAAATGTTAGAATGAGCACTATTACTAAAAAAAAGCTTTGGCGTCTGTTTGCTTGAATATTCAAATCTTTCCGCTTCAACTCCTCTGCCGTTTTAACACTATCAGTTACATGCAATGCATTAAAGTTCACTAACATTTCTTTTCTATTAATTTCATTTACCGTTTCCTCTTTGTTTACAGAATCGGAGACAGCAATATATAACTTCAAATATCTAATCTCATTTTTATAATCTTTCAATTCTCCGTAAATATTGTTTAAAACATTGTATGTTTCAACAAGTTCATGAGAAAAAGTATTGGTATCACAATTAGAAAGAGCAACCAAGGCATAAGGCAACCCCTTTTTAGGTGAACCACTATTCAAATAAACAGAAGCTATTTGACCATTAATAAATGCAATATCTGTTTTATTGTTTTCTTTTTCATATATACTTTTTACAATAAAATACTTCGCTAAAGCACTATCAATTTCTTTGTTAGTAGAATGCAAACTTGCCAAGTTGCTTAAAACATTAGCAATACGAGAAGTATCTTTCAATTGCTCATTCATTTTTAAAGCTTTATTGAAATAATACATTCCTGTTTCGTTATCATTTTTTTGGCTATAAGTAATACCAAAATTATTAAACACTTGTGCAATTTTAAGACTGTCGCTTCTATCGTATTTCTTCTTGCTTTTTATTTCAGCATAGGCTTTCTTATAAAACACAAGAGCCTTGCTGGGTTCATCCAAAAAATAAAAAGTATTGCCATAATTCAAATACAACAGATATAAAACAGAATGTACCTCGTCAATATTTTCGTTTTTCGCTTTATATTTCTCCAGCAAATTTATTCCTTTCGAAAAGGTCTGTATAGCATCGTTATACTTGCCTATGTTATTATAAAACAACCCCAAAGAGTTTATAGACACAGCTTCGGTAAGTGTTTCGTTTTTCTTTTTAAAATAATTGATTGCTGTTTTTAGGAAATAGTAAGTTTCTTCGGTATTTCCATTTGACCTAAGACTATCAAATATTTCTCTAATAAATTCTCTTTTAGAGCCAATATCACTGCTAATAGGATAGCTATTAAACAACTTAACAAACTTTGTAGTATCTGTAATTGCAACACCATAGGAAGTGAATGAAAAAATAAAAAACGCGACCAATACTAATTTTCTCTTTATCATAATATGCTTAACTATTCACAATATTGTATGCAGCAATTCCTCCAAAAAGGAGGCAGATGCTCGATAATAATAATTTCATTAATCCTTTAGACGTTTAAATGATTTATCAATGTACTTCTCGGTAGGCAACAATGAATTTTGAATACGCTTAGCATATTTAATGCTATCGATGATTTCTTTTTGCTTTTCCTCAACTGTATGCTTTTGTTGCTCAATAATTTCATTTTTAGCCAGTAGTTCGATATTTGCTTTTTGCTTTTGTTTGGAGCCTCTGTAAATAACAATAGCCAAAACCATCATCAATAATAAACCTCCACAAACGGAGTATAAAATTATTTTCTGTTGTTTTTCTTCCGAAGTTCGTTTGGCTTCCTTTTGTTTTTCTTCCAAAGCTCTAATCTGATCCCGTTTTTCATTCTCAAATTGACCTTGAAGTTGAGCAATTGTTTCAGAAGTCTTTTGTCCTATCAAACTATCACGATAAGTAACATATAACTTGTGATTTGCAAATGCTGAAGTGAAGTTTCCTGTTATGCTATCCAACTCATACAGTCCTTTATATGCGTTTTTCTGGTGCTCTTTACTACCAATAAGTTTGGCAAGCGACAAAGCCGTTTTATAATAGTCATAGGATTTATTGTAGTCTTTAATTTCTTTATGTGCCAGGCCTAAAAAAATATTGGATTCTGCAATTTCATTTTGAGAAACCAACAATGTTCTATATTGCAAACAAGTATTAAAGTTCTCAATAGCCGTTTTATACTCCTTTTTCTTTAGATATGTTAAGCCAAACAAATCAAACACATCAGCCATTCCACGAATGTTGAAACTTTTCAGATATATCATTAAGGATTTGTTGTTGTATTTATCAACCGAATCATATTTATTCAAGTCATAAAAAATATAAGCAATATGATTGTAAACCTTAGCCATTCCTGCAGAATCGTTAATTTCTTCAACTATTTTTTTAGATTTAAACTTATAGTCCAAAGCTTCAGTGTTTTTACCCATAAAATTGTAAATGGATCCAATACCTAAGTAAGAACGTGCCACCCCTTTTTTGTCGCCAATTTCTTCTCGTATTTTAAGAGCCGTAAAATGATTTTTGATAGCATGGGTATAATCTCCTAAAAACCGATTAATAATGGCAAGGTTGTTACAAGCATTTGCTTTTTCTTTCAAAAAAATGTGTTGGGATTCACTATTAGTTGTAACAAGATTCTTATCTGCCAAAACAAATGCTTGCTCAGCAAATGTTTGGGATTGTTTATATTTTCCCACTTGCCAAAGCTCTTCACTCAAAATATTCAACATTCGAACTTTTTGAGTATCTGTTTTTGTGGTTTTTGAGACTAGTAGAATAGAATCATAATAGTTCATTTGTGCTACTGAGGGGAAGTAGCATAAAAAAGTGAAAGCAATAAAGAAAGAGTAAATTCTTTTTGTCATATAAGCTCAATAAAAAACTGATTCTATCTCAAATATATGCAAAAAAAACGCCCTTCCGATATCTCGGAAGGGCGTTTTCAAATTCTTTTGACCTTAGTTTAGTACCATTTCAAAATGTTCACCGCTTTTTGTTTTACGGATGGAGAGAGCTTTTGAATAGTTTAGAATGTTGTTGATGACATTATTTCCTGGTTCATAAGGAAACTCTTTTCTATCATCACGTTTATCATTCATCTCGGTACTCGTTGGTTCAATAATTTTTTTAGTAGATGTTCTATTCATTCAGTTTGTTTAGAGGTTTATGACAAGATAACGGAGGTAAATCGGGTTTATTGTATAAGACATAAAAAAAGGGCTATTTCTTTCGAAACAGCCCTTACT
This sequence comes from uncultured Chitinophaga sp., assembly GCA_964456225.1. Lineage (GTDB taxonomy): Bacteria > Bacteroidota > Bacteroidia > 2-12-FULL-35-15 > 2-12-FULL-35-15 > 2-12-FULL-35-15. The sequence continues at coordinate 13,613 of CAYWAV010000091.1, forward strand.
TTATAACCTAATCACCTAGTGACTTATTATCAACTCCTTCTCTTCTATCATTTTACGAAGATTAATCAAAGCATATCTCATTCGTCCCAAAGCTGTATTAATACTCACATTGGTTTGTTCTGATATTTCTTTAAAGCTCATATCGTAATAATGACGCATCATCAATACCTCTCTTTGTTCAGCAGGTAGAGCTTCTACTAATTTGCGTATGTCTTTGCGAACCTGAGACTGTATTATCTCATCTTCAGCCGTTTTATCGTATACTCCCAACACACTAAAAATATCAAACTCTTCGCCTTCATCGTTTGTTCCACCGCTGATAGTTGGCATACGCTTATCTCGTCTGAATGTGTCAATAACTAGATTGTGGGAAATACGGAGTACCCAAGGTAAAAACTTACCTTCTTCATTATAATTACCTTTTTTCAAGGTATTAATTACTTTAATGAAGGTGTCTTGAAAAATGTCTTCGGCCAATGCTCTGTCTTTAACAGTTAACATAATGTAGCTGAAAATTCTACGTTTGTGGCGTGTAATCAATAAAGATAGTGCTGATTCATCACCCTTGATGTACTGGTTAACGAGCTCTTGGTCGTCTACAAACTGTTGAATTGGCATAGGGCCTCCTTTTTTTATGTAAAAAATTAATATAAAAAAGTAGAGGTTTCCTTATGTTTCTTCAGTTTTTAAAGGCTTTTACAAATTTTGTTAATTCGCCTTGGGTGAATAATAAATTGAAATATGTTGAGTTTAACGCAGAAATTATTTAAATGTTGCATGAACTTGAAAATAATTCCTTTCGCTTTAACAAATATACATTAGTTATCCTTAAAAACAAAACGAAATTGATTAATTTTGCAGGCCTTGAGCAAAATGGAACGCAGATTATCATGATTTTCATGCTTAAAAAGGATTTTTATTGGTTTTGTTAGTGTAAAAACCACGTGTCCATACCTACCAGCAGGTATGTGTTTGAATTTTTAAACCTGATAGAGCATCGAGAACGTTATATGGCTAAGCCTAAAAACATAGAAGACCTAAATTCGAAAGAATATATCCTTATCAAAGGAG
>CAYWAV010000092.1:0-8886 GCA_964456225.1 uncultured Chitinophaga sp.
TTCTGATACAGTAAGCTATACAATTGATCCTTTTCCAACTAATGCCAATGCTGGAATTGATTCTATCATTTGTTTTTCATCTTCTTCTTTAAACGGCAATATTCCTGGAATAGGAATTGGTAGTTGGACAGTGGTTACAGGCAGTGGAATTATTACAACTCCTACTTCTCCTACTTCTTCTATTACTGGAATGAGTACTGGACTAAATACTTTTGTGTGGACAATCTCAAATGGAACATGCCCTACTTCTTCAGATACCGTTTCATTTATTGTGAATCCATCTATAACGATAGCTAACGCAGGATTTGATTCTACTATTTGTGCTTCATTCTCTTTATTAAATGGGAACATTCCTACAATAGGTTCAGGAATTTGGACACTCGTTTCAGGTAGCGGAACAATCACTACACCAACCTCCGCCACTTCACCTGTAACAGGATTAGGAATTGGTACAAACACATTCCAATGGACAATCACCAATGGATCTTGTCCTGCATCGGTTGACGATGTTGAAATCAGAGTAGATGCAATACCAACAATTGCAAATGCTGGAACCGACATTTACACGAATCTAACAAGCATAAATTTAAATGCAAATTCACCATTAGTTGGAATTGGAACCTGGAGTGTTACTTCCGGAGCTGGTATTTTTGCCAACATAAATGATCCTACTACGAATACATCCGCTTTAATTTTTGGTCCAAATATATTAACATGGACGATATCCAACGGAGCGTGTCCTTCTTCTTCGGATGAAATGACTGTGTTTGTTACAAACATTGAAGTGCCAAATAGTTTTTCTCCTAATGGAGACAATGTAAATGATTACTTTGAAATTCCGGGCTTAGCAGAATTTAAGGAAGTCCAGTTGAATGTATTTAATCGTTGGGGGAATTTGGTATATAGCAATGATGATTACCAAAATAATTGGGATGGGAATAATAATAGCGGTGCTCCATTAACAGATGACACTTACTATTACACTTTAAAATTGAGTACAGAAAAAATAATGACCGGATTTGTTGTAATAAAAAGAAAATGAAAAAAAATCTAAGTCTTCTTCTTTTTATATTTTTTGTTGGCAGTTCATTTGCGCAGCACAACAATCAATATAGTCAGTACATGTTTAATGGACTTGTTGTGAATCCTGCCTATGCGGGCTCTAACAAAGCGCTCAACATTACACTTCTTCACAGGAACCAGTGGGTCGGTTTTGAAGGCGCTCCAAAAACAACATCTCTGAGTATTCACACACCGCTTCCTAATAAAAAATTAAATGTTGGTGTAAATTTCATTGCTGACAAATATGGTCTGACTAAAAAAAATATTGTAAGCGGAATTTTTGCTTATCGCATCGACTTCAAAAAAAGCTCTATCAGTTTTGGGATTCAGGGAGGAGTGGATATGACAACTAGCAATTGGGATCAAGCTACAACCACTACATCTGGAGATGTTGTATTTGAAGGGCAGCAACAAAGGCTTACAACACCATTAGCAGGTTGTGGAATATATTATTTAGCAAAAAATTATTTTTTAGGCTTGTCTTCTCCTTCACTCATTCAATTCGGAAGCAACACTAAAAGTATTTACAAGCCAACGTTGTTATATGGGGGCTATGTTTATAAGTATTCAGAGTCTCTAGCTTTTAAGCCATCCGTTTTAGTTAAATATATTTCAAACTCTCCTGTAGAGTTTGACCTGAATCTGAATGCATATTACAAAAATGTAGGACTTGGTGTATCATACAGAACAAATGATGCAGTTGTTTTTTTGCTAAACTATTCAATCAACGACCAGTTCAATATTGGTTATGCTTATGACTTAACAATTTCAAAACTCAAAACTTATAACAATGGCTCGCATGAGATCATGTTAAAATATCAGTTTGGTTATAAAGTAAACGCACCAAGTCCACGCTATTTTTGATTTTATGAGTAAATATCTACTGAGTAGTTTTATTTTTATATTCCTGGGTACAATGGAAACATTGGGACAGGAACTCATTCTTTCAGATACAGAAAAAAAATTTGAAGAAGACTCTTCAAAATATTTTATTGCTCCTATAAATATTAATTCTGAGAATTCCGAATATTCACCTGTAGTTACCAAAGGGCAACTGTTGTTTGCTTCAGACAGGAACAACATGGTAGGAGTCGTTTACACAAATGTGACAGAAAAACCATTAGTAGATCTTTACATTTCCAGCAAAATCGATTCACTTAATTTTAAACCTTCAAAATCATTTTCTAAAACAATAAACACTGCATTTAATGATGGCCCGGCATGTTTAAATAAAGACCAAAGTATTCTTATTTTTAGTACAAACTCAACCTATACATTCAACCTTTCTCAAAAAGGGAGTCCGCTAAAAAACTTGCAATTGTTTCAATCTGATTTCAAAAAAAACAACTGGACTCAACCTTTCAAATTACCTTTTTGTAAAAGTGAGTTTTCTTTCACACACCCCTATCTATCACCTGATGGCTCAACACTCGTTTTCTCTTCCAATATGGATGGAGGTTATGGAGGAATGGATCTTTATTATTCTAAGTGGGACGAAGGGGTTTGGTCTATACCAGTAAATCTAGGAGCAAAAATAAATAGTTCATTCAATGAAGTATTTCCTCATCTATCAACAAATAATGTTTTGTATTTTTCAAGCAATAATTTAGAGCGATTAGGAGATTTAGATATTTATTCATTTGATCTAAAAGATTCTATTCATTCAGAAAAGCAAATATTGTCGTCACCAATAAATTCGATTTTTGATGACTTTGGTGTTTGCATAGATCCTTCAGAGAGTAGTGGCTATTTCTCCTCTAACAGAAACACAACAAACAAAGATGACATTTTTTATTTTACGGATAAATATCCTCAGATAATCGATTGCACACCTTTTGTTTCACCATCCTATTGTTTTACTTTTTATGAAGAAAGTGCTGAGAATAATTTATCAGCGGAAGGCGAGACTAAGCTTATTTACGAATGGAATTTAGGAGATGGGACAAAAATAAAAAACATTGAAGCGAAGCATTGTTTTAAAAAATCAGGAGCATATACGGTAGAATTAAACATCATTGAAGAAGCTTCTGGTGCTTTGTTTTACAACGAAGCTAGCTACGAATTCATTGTTGCTGATTCAGAGCAAGTAAACATCAATTGCCCTGACACCGTTTCAGTAAACTCGCAGTTTACCATCAATAGTTATAAATCAAAAATTCCCGGTTCATCCATATTAAATTACGCTTGGAATTTTGGCGATGGAAATTATTCAAAAGGTGTTTCCGGAAGCCGCAAATACAAAAAAGAGGGACTTTACCATATTCAGTTAGGCGTTGAATATAAAAATGATTCCAGCGGACTCATTAAAGCAAAATGTGTGGAGAAAGCAATATTTGTTGCAGCTCCATCCTGGAAAAAATCAGACAATGGACTTTACACTCGGCCACAGAATAAAAAAATTATTTATTCAACAGAGAACATCGACAGTTTAAATTATAGAGTTTTCTTGGGAAGTTCTGAAAAGCAAATTCCAAAAGATGCTAAATTTTTCAATGGCTTAACCGATATTAAAGAATACATGCTTGACAGTGTGTATCTCTACACATCTGGCAAGGAGGAGAAAAAGATTGATTTGGCTAGTGAATTTAAAAAAGCCAGAGAGAATGGATTAAAAGGAGCCAGGGTTGTTGCATACAGCGGTGATTCACTGCTCCAATCAATTGGAAAACTAGAAAGCAACAAAATATATGATTGGATGATAAATCTCGATAATAAAAACACTAAATTTAAAGAATTTTCAACTAATATATATTTCAGTGCATTTGCTGATTCTATACATAAAAAATATTGTCCAACACTTGACTTAATTGCTGATGTCCTAAAAAAAGAAAACGAATTATCTATTTCCATATACGCATTTGCTGATACAGTAGGGAGTGCTGAATTTAATGAAGACATTTTTGAAAAAGCAAGATTAGAACTTTCTCTTAAACGTGGAAATGCTATCAAGAAATATTTAGAAGAGAAGGATGTGGTGGTTGGCAATATTAAAAACATACCGAAGGGTGAATATCCTTTAGAAGACGAATACAATTTACATATGAATAAATTATATAACAGGAGAGTTACAATATACATCACAAAGAAAAAATCATGATTATAAAAAAGTGCGTCCTGATTGCAGTATTTATTGCCATCCTATTAAATACATTTTCACAACCTGTTCCATCCACGGATGAGAAGTTTCCGTATTTAGGAACATTCGGGAAGAACTCTCTGAAAGAATGGGGAGATGATGATTTTGTTCAAACTTTCTTTTTTGTCATCCCACTTTCCGAAAAAAATCCAATTTATATTCGCATTTATGATCCTGAGAGCAGTGGCACCAATGATGAATTACATGGGTCTACTTTCAACACAAAGACTAAATTTTCTGTTTATGGTGGAAAAGGGGCACACAGCGATCCCGCAGCAAAAGACACAGACCCAAAAGGAAATTTCAAAAGTGGTATTCAACTAGCTACACGCACCTTTGGAAATGAAGCCGAATATGACAACAAGTGGATAACACTTGGCCCTTTTAATCCTAGTGAGGGAGAAATCGACCAGAAGTTAGGTCCGAATTCTTATATTTTTAAAATTGTAATTGAAGGACTTGAAGGAGACGATGGAAATCTTTATCGAATGTTTTTATCTACAAAATCAACTGAAAACAAAGAAGTAGAAGGTGGAAATGCTTTCGCATACGAATATTCTTTCCGCCTTTCTGATACAAAAAGCTCAGTTGGACATGTTTATCCTTTCATTGATTCAAAAACGACTGCTGTGGTTATCAATATTTTTGATTATGATGATGATGGAGTAATTCGTGCTATAACAGTTGCAAAAAAAGGCGTAGGAGAAAAATCCTCTTCAAATAACGAATGGAAAAAAAACAAACAGGAAATTGTGCCGGAAGAATTGAATACTTCTATGGATATTCAATTTATCAAACTGAAAGATTCAAACAACAACAATATTGTGGTTTATATCCAAAATCAATATGGAGAAAATTTGCCATTTTACGCATCTCCAATTGGTGGAGTCCCAAAATACAAGTATAAAATAAAGGTGAAAACCGGAAACTAATTTATGAAATTGCTCTCAAGATTATTTATCCTTTCTCTTTTCTTTCTTTCCAAAACTGGGACTTCCCAGGTTTATCACTTTAATGTTTATACCGAAGACAACGGATTAGCACAAAACTATATCTATTCTATTTCACAAGCAGCCGATGGTTTTTTATATCTCTCGACAGGAAACGGATTCGTTTCTTTCGAAGGAAATAAATTCAGATCGTATACAACCAAAGACAGCCTAAGTGAAAACTTTGTAAATACACATTTCATTGATTCCCGAAAAACAGTTTGGCTAGGTCATTACCAAAATGGTATTTCTTATTTAGAGAAAGGGGAGATAAAGAAAATAAAAAAATCGGAAGACTTAGGTTCAAAAATAATTTCTTTTGCAGAAGACAAAAAAAAGAATGTCTGGTTTGTAGTGCAAGGGAAAGGTGTTTATTATATTGATTCGCTTTATAGCATGAAGGGTCCGATATTTTCTGAAGAAGAAAACATTAATTGTATCAAATTTGACCTAAGCGGAAATATTATATGTGCTTCTAATGATGGTTTGAAATGGTATAATATTGATGATCATAAAAGACCTAGACTCATTGCAATTTCCAAAGAACTTGAAAACAAAAGCATTAAATATTTGATTAGAGACTCGCAAAATGCCAGCATATACTGGTTAGGCATTCAGGGAGAAGGTGTTTATGGTGTAACTCTTAAAAATAAAAAAATCAGCATTGTTTCATCCATCACCAATGAATTGGCGTCCGAATCAAAAACAATTATAAGTATCTATACCGACCACGAGTCTCATCTCTGGATATCACTTGCAAATGAAGGCTTAAAAAAGATAGCATTTCCCCCAGGTAATAATAAAAGTAAGTTTTCCATATCAACCATTGCAAAAGAAAACGGATTGACAAGTAACTACATTCAAACCATTTTTGAGGATTATGAATACAACATGTGGTTCGGCACTTTTGGGAACGGTTTGATACAAATGCCTACTTACAAATTTAATTTCTTCAAACCGGATAATGCTTCTGACATTAAATCTGTTCTCATAGATAGTTCAGAATACACTTGGTTGGGAACAAGTACCGGACTTCTGAAATATTACTCTGAAAACAAGAGCAAGACAATATTATATGGAGCTACGAATGGTTTTGTAACTGATCAAGTTAATGCCCTATTCAAAGATAAAACCGGAAAAATATGGCTTGGTTGCGAATCGAACGGATTATTTATTTTCGATCCTGTAACGGAAAAATTTGAAAATTATTCTAAAAAACACAATCTTTTAAGCCTTTCTATTAACTGCATCACACAAACAAAGAGCGGAATGATTTTGATTGGCACAAAAGAAGGTGTTTACTTCATCAAGCCAGAAACAGGAAAAATAGATTTGCTAACCACAGCAGAAGGGTTATTGCATAACAATGCACGCTATATTTTTTGTGATTCGAAAAATCGAATTTGGTTTTGTTCGGATGGAACACCACCTTATTTTCTGCAAAACGATGAGATTACTGTTTTAAGAGATATTGAAGAGTTAAAAAGCTATTCCATAAATGCTGTATCTGAAGACTTAAATGGCTTAATCTGGATCTCAACTAATGGAGATGGAATTTTCACTTATGACGGCAAAGACACAAAAAACATTCGTGTTGAAAACGGGCTAATTTCCAATTTCTGTTATTCAGCAACATTAAATTACAACAATGAAATGTGGGTCACTCACAAAAATGGATTATCACGTATCAAAGGAAATAAGCACCAGGTTACAAGTTATAAAAAAAGTGACGGACTCCTATTTGTGAACAATAATCTCAATGCTGCTTTCTCAGACATGAAGGGAAATGTGTGGTTTGGAAACGAAGAAGGACTTGTGCTTTACAATACCAAACGAAATAATAATACTATTCCAGAACCCAAAACACAGATCCTGTCAGTAATATTGAATGACAAACAATTTTTAAAAAATGATTTAATTAATTTACCCTACAACACATATACAGCAAAAATTGAATATATAGGAATTTCATTGACAGATGCATCCAAAGTAATGTATAAATACCGCCTGTTGGGTCACGACTCTACTTGGAGAATTACAGACGAAAGAATACTTGAATTTCCTAAAATAGCAGATGGGAAATATACATTTCAAGTCAACGCATCCAATATAGATGGAGTTTGGACTTCCACACCCTCCGAAATATCTTTTGAAATTGCATTACCTATATGGAAAAGAGTTTGGTTTTGGGTGATTGTAACAATGGTATTTGGTGCGCTTGTATTTTTATTTATCCGAACAAGAATCAAAGGTTTATTACGAATCAAAGAACGATTGGAAAATGTAGTAAAAGAGAGAACACAACAGCTTCAAATTGAAAAAGAACAAATAGAAAGCATCAAAATTATTCTTGAAGAAAAAAGTAAAGACATAACAGATAGTATCAATTATGCAAAACGCATTCAAGAATCATTATTACCAACAAAAGAAAGTCTGCTTGCATCTTTCCCAAAGTCATTCATCTATTTTAAACCACGAGATATCGTAAGCGGTGATTTTTATTGGTTTGCAGAAACTGACGATTGTTATGTGATTGCTGTAGTTGATTGCACAGGGCACGGAATTCCGGGAGCATTTATGTCAATTATTGGTTCTACTATTTTGACAGACATCGTTATTGATAAAAAAATTACCGCTCCTGATGAAATATTAACTCATCTTAACCGGAACATCATCAAATTATTGAAACAAGATGATGAAGGCAGTTCATCTAGAGATGGAATGGATGTTTCTATTTGCTCTGTAAATAAAGAAAAAACAAAAATGCGTTATTCATCTGCATCCCGTCCGATGTATTATGTACGGAATGGTGTTTTAAATGAAGTGAACCTAAAAAATCATTCCATTGGAGGATCTTATGAAGATTACAAAATCACTTACGTTGGTGCAGAACTGGACATTGATCCGAATGATATTTACTATTTATTTTCTGACGGATATGCAGATCAATTTGACACGACTGATCGAACTAAATTTAGTACAAAGCGATTGAAAAATCTGTTCATTGAAATTTCACTAAAGGATACTATTACCCAATATCAAATAGTAGATACCACATTGAATGAATGGAAAGGAGAAAGAGGTCAACTGGACGACATCACAATTATAGGATTTAAAGTATAAAATATATTCAAAACAGACAATTACATTTTAATCAATTCTAAACAAAGATGATGGATAATTTAATAATGAAAGGCACAAAAGATACACCGGAAGTATTTTTCGACTTTAATAAGGGACTATTTTCTATGAAAGGGCGCTCACTATCTGAAAATTCATTTGCATTTTTCTTGCCAATTTTTGCAAACATGGAAGCCTATTTGAAACAACCACTTCCTTCTACTACTTTTGAACTTCAGTTTGAATACCTGAATTCTTCTTCCTTTAAATTAGTCATTGACCTATTATTACTTTCAAAAAAAATGAGCACAGATGAAAATAAAATATCTGTCAAATGGATTTATGAAGCAGATGATGAAGACATTTTATTGCTAGGAGAAGAAACCTCGAGAATAACAGGCTTGCCATTTGAATTCGCACCATACTAATTCCCAGCTAGTTTATCGACAAAACCTGCTTTTTTTCGACAAATTGCATTTTGGTGCTAAATTCTTATATTTACTACACCATTTAACCCCAACAAATACAGATGAAAAAACTACTACTTTTTTCTGCCATTCTCTTTTCGTGCATTTTAGC
>CAYWAV010000092.1:8986-14340 GCA_964456225.1 uncultured Chitinophaga sp.
GGAAGTGAAAACCCCTATACAATTGGATTAGAACACGAGGGTTACGTAACGGGTGGTTGGTATACAACTGCAATGTATAATAGTTCTGCTGCCTTGGTTAGGGATATTTGTGCAAGCGGTTACGGAATAAACCCATTGCGTACTTATTACGGACCAGGTTGTTCGGGTGGCTACACTTCTTGTGAAGAAGGTGGCTGTATTGATATCAAAGGACATCAAATGTTTCCGATGCAATCGCATAGTGATCCTGGCCCTTTTTGGAATTGGATTTATTATTACGAACAAATCAACAATACGACTCCAACAACTTCTTTAACAGCAACAAGTGGCGTTTTTTATGATAGTGGTGGGCCAACAGGAAATTACGGTGATGATGAACGTAAATTGTATTTAATAAATCCTGCTGGCGCTGCAACAATTACTTTAACTATAAATAGTTTCGATTTAGAAGCAAATTGGGATTACATGTATATCTATGATGGAAATTCTTTATCTTCCCCATTGATAGGATCTTATACTGCAACAACAATTCCCGGAACTATTTCTTCAACAGGCGGAGAAATGCTTATTCAATTTCGTTCGGATTGCTCAACTGTAAATCCGGGCTGGAATATTTCATGGACAAGCTCAGGTGCAACTGTTGTAACACCAACTGCATTAAATGCATTGACAGCAACTTGTCCGAATATCGATGTGAATCTTAGCTGGACAAGCAGTGGAACAGGATGGTTCCTGGATGTTTCTGATGACCCAACATTCACTACGTATTACAACAAAGATGTTTCTGGATTAACTTCAGTGAATTGTCCGGGTGGATTTTGTGATTATCCTGCTTGTACTTCTTATTTACAATTCAGACCAAGTAAAACTTATTATTGGAGAATCTGGAATGGCACAACGCAAACTTATGGCTCAAGTTTCACAACACCTTCTTGTATGTCGACTGATGCAAATTGCGCAGGAACATTTGATGATACAGGCGGTTCGGGTGCTGCTTACACGGGCAACGAAGATTATATTTACACGATTGCTCCAACAGGCGCATCAAGTGTATCCATGAACTTCAGCAGTTTTAATACTGAGAATGGATTTGATTCACTTTACATTTACGATGGGAATTCAACTGCTGCTGCTTTAATTGGCTCATATACAGGAACAACTTCTCCAGGCTCATTTACATCTACAGGAAATGCAGTGACTTTACATTTTGTTTCCGACCCATTTGTAAATAATGCAGGATTTGTTTCTACCTGGAACTGCACAATGCTTACAAGCGGAATTGATGATCAAAATGCAAACAATCCATTTTCTGTTTATCCAAATCCATTTACAAACACTACCACACTTTCATATTACTTGAACGTAAATGCCGATGTAGAAATATACTTGTGTGATGTTTTAGGAAAACAAATTAGTTTGTTGGCATCAAATCAATCATCCGGAAAGCATGAATTACTAATCAATTCGGATGATTTAAATTTGGCAAAAGGAATGTATTTTGTAAAATTAAACATGAATGAGGAGCAAAAAATAATTAAATTAATTCTTCGATAGTGAAAAGAATATTAGAACGTCATTGCGAAGCAAAAAGTAATCTTCATTTTATTGCTGCTGTGCTTCTATTTTGCTCTCAATTTGCTTTTGCACAGTCGAGCAAACCATATACTTGTCGACTTCCTTTGACTACTCGGGATAATATCGAAGAACACAAATCCATCCATCAAGAAGAATCAGAAAAATATTCAAACTATAATTTTTCCACCAACGAACAATGGGATAGTTTAAGAACATTTCAAACAGGAATTCCTCATCCCATTGCGCAACAAAAAAGTGCAACGAGAGCATGCAATCTTACAAAAAGGGTTTACGGCTGGCATCCATACTGGAGCGCTGGACTAGAAGCAAACTATGATTGGAATGGATTAACTGACTTGTGCTATTTTTCGTATGAAGTAAATTCTGCAAATGGAAATGCAATCACTACTCATAATTGGTCAACGGCAAGTGTTGTTACTACTGCTCAAGCCAACGGGGTAAATGTAACTTTGTGTGCAACATTATTCAGCGGACATACTACTTTTTTTGCAAGCCCTACTTCGCAACAAACTTTAATTACTAATTTAATAAATTTAGTTTCAGCACGTGGAGCCAAAGGTGTAAACATCGATTTTGAAGGAATGGGCGCTTCACACAGAACTGCGTTTACAGCTTTTATGATTGATTTATGCAATCAAATGCATGCAGCTATTCCCGGCTCCGAAATAAGCATCTGTTTATATGCTGTTGATTGGAGCAATGTATTCGACATGGCTGCAATGAATCCTTATGTTGATTTGTTTATCATCATGGGATACGATTACTATTACAGTGGAAGCACAACAGCAGGTCCTGAATCTCCTTTGTATAATTTTCAAACAGCTTACAATTATACACTTGCCAAAACATTAACATATTATTTAAATCAAGGAACAACCAATTCAAAATTACTTTTAGGATTACCTTGGTATGGTCGCGAATGGGGAACAACATTGAGTACAATTCCAAGTGCAACATCAGGTGTTGGAACAAGTAGCGTAACATACGCAGTGATGAAAAACAATGTGAGTGGAAACTATTCTACACGCACTTGGGATCCAATTAGTTTTTCTACTTATTTCCCTTCAGTAAGAGGTGGAAATAATTGGCAGGCATTTATTGATGATGAAACTGCTCTTGGATATAAGTTTGATTTAGTCAATCAACGTGGTATTGGTGGAATTGGAATTTGGGCGCTAGGCTACGACAATGGTTACAATGAACTTTGGAACTTGATTGAAGAAAAATTTACGGATTGTACAATTATTCCTTGCACCGATACCATTTACGATATGGGCGGACCAAGCAGGAATTATTACGACAAAGAAGATTATACTTTTACCATTGCTCCAACTGGTGCTAGCGGACTCACATTAAATTTTTCTTCTTTCAATACTGAATTAAATTATGATACACTATGGATTTATAATGGTCCGAATACAGCTTCGCCATTAATCGGGTTTTACCACGGAACAAGCAGTCCGGGTTTAATTACAGCAAGTGGCAACTCATTAACATTGCGTTATAAATCAGATGTATCAACTGTTGCCTCCGGTTTCCAAGCAATATGGAATTGCAGCATTGATGCCCTTGCTCCTACAACAACTGTTTCTGCCCCAAGCGGATGGGCTACTACAAATTTCACCGCAAATTTTACCGACATTGATAACATCGGAGGCTCTGGAATCGAAAAAAGTTTTTATCAAGTATTAGAAAATACGGGAACCGAGTGGAGAGCCAATAATGGAAACGGATTTTTTAGCGACAATTTTGATACAGCCATTCATCTCGACTGGACAATAGAAAGCGGAATATGGTCAATTGCTGGAGGATATTTAAACCAAGCAGATGAAACAAATACAAATACAAATATTTGGGCTTCGCTCACCCAAAATTTATCTAACAGGTATTTATATAACTGGCAAGGAAAAATTGATGGCACTGGAACAAACAGAAGAGCAGGATTGCATTTCTTCTGTGATGATGCCACACAAACCAACAGAGGAAATTCTTACTTTGTTTGGTTCAGAGTAGAAACAAGCATGTGCGAGTTTTATAAAGTAGTCAGTAATGTATTCAGTTTGGAATATTCTACACCAATGACTGTGAATGCTGGACAATGGTATGATTACAAAGTACTGTACGACCGCCTCTCCGGAAAAATGGATGTGTATCAGGATAATAATTTTGTAGGAAGCTGGACAGATCCTTCTCCACACACAAATGGAAATGCAATCTCCTTCAGAAATGGAAATTCAGATTACATTGTAAATGATTTAAAAGTTTATCGTTCTCGATTACCATCCGTAACAGTTAGTGTTGGTGCTGCTTCTACAAATGATGTTCGTTATCAGAATGCAAATCCAAGCTCAGCATCTTGCAGAATAAAATCGATTACAAAAGATGCGGCAGGAAATTTATCCGCGGTAGCTTCGCAAGATGTAAATGTGGATTGGACAAATCCTTCCGGAGTTTCCTTAAATGATGGAATAACAACAGACATTGACACAACTTATTCTATGACGCAACTTTCTGCTAACTGGACAAGCAGCATTGATCCACATTCTGGAATAACAGAATATTGGTATGCAATAGGAACAACTCCAGGCGCAACGGATGTTGTAAATTGGACTAGTAATGCATTATTAACCTCTAACACACATACAGGTTTATCATTAACTGCAGGACAATATTATTATTACAGTGTTCAATCCGGAGACGGAGCAGGATTGCTATCAAACGTAATCACTTCAGATGGACAATTGGCTTTATCATCAACAGGAATTGAAAACAGTTCAAATGATCTAAATCTAATGGCTTATCCAAATCCATTTTCTGAAACAACAACTATAGCTTACAACCTTACAGCATCTTCTCAAGTGAAAATTTCTTTAATCGATGTTCTTGGCAAACAAATTGTATTGCTTCAAAAAGAAAATCAAAATGCTGGCAAACACGAAATCAGTATTAATAAAAATGAATTGAATTTGTCAAACGGACTATATCTTTTGAAATTAAATGTGGAAGACAAAGAATTGATTACAAGATTAATCCTACAATAACACTTAAAGTAGCACTTGACAAACTTAAGAACGTCACCCTGAGCGGAGTCGAAGGGCTGTAAATTAAAAAAAAAGTTTATTTTTTTGAAATCGACTACAATTTATGAATAAGTTATTACTCTCATTAAGTTTATTCCTACCCTTTACAGCTTTTGCTCAAGATGACCTCGACCCATTTGATAAATATGGTCCTCCGGGCGCCATGGTTTACACCAACATTAAAGATGCATTAAAAGAATCCAAGATTGCTTATAAATTAAAAATCAACAATCAGCCAATTGAACCAAAATTATTTCCTAAGATTGGAAAACTAGAGCAGTTGCAAGTACTTCAATTAAACGGAAATGGATTTACACAATTGCCAGTCGAGTTTAAAGATTTAACCAATCTTATTTATTTTGCTTGTTTTGAAAACCCAATTACTTCTTTACCAAAAGATTTTGGAAATCTATCCATGTTAAATGAATTACATTTACACAGTACAAATTTAGATTCTCTTCCTTTCGAAATTGCTTTTTTAGGAAAACTTAAAGTGTTGGAAATTCAGAACAACAAAGCAGACACTTTTTATTTTCCTAATTCAATTGGATACTTGAGTAACCTGAATGACCTATTACTGTATAACACAAAATTGGATACACTTCCCTCCTCTTTTTCAGAATTTAAAAAATTAAAAAGTATTACAATGACACGCTGTGGAATAAAAGATGTTCCAAA
>CAYWAV010000093.1:0-14185 GCA_964456225.1 uncultured Chitinophaga sp.
CATCCGGACTTCTAAAAGCATAGAGGTCTGTGTTGTCAGCCAAAGGATCGTTAGCGATCAATGGCGCTTCCCTGTGGCTGGATGCTTCCACAATGGATTTCTGAGAATCCAAAATGCCGAGTGCGAAAACTGTTGCTATCACACCTGAAACACCGAGGATTACTTTTGTAGTTTTTCTCATTTGTTTTACTGATTAGTTTGTTAACTTCAGTTTGCTGTCGCCCAATTAGTATATAAATTCTATAAACTGTCAAATAGATACGATAGAATAGAGGTCTTGGATTTTTAGACAAACAAAATAACAATACTGAAAATCAGTAGTTTACGAAAAGGGAGAGGGAAGAAAAATAAGATTTTTGTTTTTGTGATTCAACAATGAATATTAATCAGAAACCCTTCCGATTAAATGATCTTCAGGAACAAATCCCCAAAATCTGGAATCAATAGAATTATATCGGTTGTCACCCAATGTGAAATAATAATTCATTTTAAAAGTATAATTTATGCAATATTGATTATTAATAAATACAGAATCATTTTTTAAGTTCAGAATATTGTTTTCGTATTTTTCAATTACACGTTTGTATAAAATTATATTTTCTTTCGTAAATGAAATCGTCTCTCCTTTTTTAGGAATGTATAAAGAACCAAAATTGTCTGCATTCCATTTGATGTTGGATGAATTTGGAAAAACAGCCGGACTATAAACGCTGCTGTCAATTAACAATCTATTTTTTTGCTCATCTAATAAATAAAGAATGTTTTCTGATTCCGTTATCTTTTTATTATTGACGAAAACAATTCCTTTTTTTATCAGAACGGTGTCCCCTGGTAATCCGATGCATCGTTTTACATATTCCTGCCGATGGTCTATTGGTAAATCATCTTCTAAAGGGAAATTAAAAACAATAATGTCATTGTGAGCAACATTAGTAAATCCAGGAATTCTTAAATAAGGGATTTGAATCCAGTCAATATAAGTGTTTCCAATTGGCAGTGACAATGGAGTGATGGGAATGCGGGTTCCATAAGCCAGTTTATTTACAAGAATATAATCTCCTTCTTTCAAAGTGTTATTCATGGAAAAAGTAGGAACATTAAAAATTTGAAAAACAAAAATGCGAATGAATAGCCAAATGATAATTGACCAAAAGGCTACACGCATAATTTTATTAAGTGAGTTGGATAACATGAGGGTTCATGTTTTATACATTTCCTAGCAAATACATTGCTTCCATTGTAGGCGTTGGGTTGCCTCCCTTTTTTTCGAGCGTAACTGCAAAAGCTTGAGCTCCTGCAATGGCCTTCATTTTTTGTAAGGATGCAGAATCACTAACCATGTCAAAAACACCGGCATCAACAGGTTTTCCGTCAACAATTGCCCATAGCTGATATTGCTTATCAGCAGTCGGCACAGGTAATGAGTTTACATTGATATAAATATCCTGAGTTTTTTGATTCCAATAAACTGCTGCAAGGGCAGTAGGCGCTGCCTCCATTCCTTTCAGCATTATTTTTTTATTTTCAGGCAGCATCATGATAGCCATCTCTTCAGCCATCTTACCATAAGAGGAAGATTGATTCTCGAAATCTTTTGCGTATTTTTCTTTCTCAGAATTAAGCACTACCAATTGTTCTTCTGCAGTGTGAACTTTGTTCATCAAAATGACATTATAAATTGCGCTTCCAATCAATAAGGTAACAGACGCTGCCATCAACCAAAAAGTAGAAGGAGTTTTTTTAGTTTCCAATGCAATTACTTTAGCATCATTGACATCTAACTTTGATAAAATAGTTTGTTTAATGTGAAGAGGAGGAGTTTTTGCCGCAAAATTCATTAAGGTGATTTCTATTGCTTCCAATTCTGCTTTCACTTCAGAATGTTGTTCTGCCATAAGTTCTACTTCCGCACGTTCTTTATCAGAAAGTTCACCCAATAGGTAGCTTTCGATTATGCCGGAAGATATGTATTCCTGAATGTTCAATTTATTTTAATGTTTTTCTGAGTTCTATGATAGCCAATCTCACTCTTGTTTTAACAGTTCCCAATGGAATGTTTAATTGTTTGGCCGTTTCCTCTTGTGTAAATCCTTTGAAATAAATTAAATCAATTAATACCCGATAGTCATCTTTTAATTTTATTACTTCTTCCTTTACTCCAATTACATCCGTGTTTATCGCTGTTGAATTTTGCATGTTTACTTCATAAACGGAATTATCTATGTCTTGGATTTTATTTTCAAGTTTCGATTGTTTGGAACGGGCATAATCAATTGAGGAGTTACGGGCAATATTTAACATCCAGGTATACAAACGACCTTTTGTTTTGTCATAACGATCAATGCTTTTCCAAATTTTGACAAAAACATCCTGCAGGATGTCCTGAGCAATTTCTTCGGCTGGTACAATGCGTGTGATGATCCCGTATAAAGAGGCTGAATAGTTGTCGTACAATACATTGTACGCAACCATGTCCTTGTTCTTTAATAAGGCCACTAGTTCTTCTTCTGTGTAATTGAGCTTTTTCACTATAACAGTTTAATTCGTTATGCCTAGGAGTAAAACAAAGATAGGATATATTTTATAAATTTTCAAAATTATATGGTGGGTATTCTGGTAGAATAAAAAAGCTTCTCTCTTGCGAAAGAAGCTTTTTTATTAATTTAATATCGTTCTCTTAGCGTCCTTTTTTTCTGCTTAGTTTGCTAAACAATATTTCTAGACCGTTGATTAGTTTTTTTAATAAGTCGAAATAAAGTGTGATTGCTAATATCAATGACATTCCCCAGATCACACAAATGTTTACGTTATACGTGTCATAATATTTACCGAAGAATTTTTTACGTGGAGCAAAAAAGTGTGCTCTTCCCATATCCGAATCTACTGGGTCCAAATAAATAGGATCGATTTTTTGAACGTAGGCGCCATCCAAATCCAAAATACGATAAGGTGTATTTCTGTTTGTTACCAGATCCTGCAAGCTTTCATTCTCATACTCGTTTTTGTCTTTGATATATTGAGCCCTGGATACACTATCCTTGTTCATTAAACTAACTTCTTTTTCTCTTAAAGTAGTTGCACGTTTGAAGTTATTCAAATACACATTTCTAAGTGTATTGTTTGTAAAGTCACGTATCTGGTTAGCCACAGTCGGACTGAATGAAGCAAGATTAAGATTCTCCAAGCCACCACATTTTAATTTTTCATTTCCTGGAACTTTTAATTCTTTTCTGAGTTCATTCTGAACCATTTTTAAAGCAGCTTCTACTTCTAGTCTGCTTTCTGGTTTTTTATAATTTGATTCACAAAAATCGACTTTTTTTGCAATTTCGGTCAACCAGTAATCTTTTTTATAAGTAGCAATGTGAATGGCTTTGTCGAACCTGTAAGTCTTTTTTGTAAACGTATTGTCTTTGAATTGTTTTACAGCCAAAGCCTCAAAAGCCCACCTGGAGCACATCATGTCACCTACCAAAGGGACAACACTTTGTGAGGTAATGATTGGGTTTAATTTGTCAAATTTTACCATCACACCACTAAACAATAATTGCGGGATAATTAAAATTGGAATTAAGATGTAAATAGTAACAGCAGAATTAAAACTTGCAGAAATATTTAATCCTAACATGTTTGCAAAACAGAATGTACTGAATAATAATATCCAGTATTGAAATGTCATGTCTTGAATTTCCAATACATAATTACCAACCAATATGAATAGTATCGCTTGTAAGGCCGACAAAGTAAACATGATAATTATTTTTGACCATAAGTAACTTCCTTTACTTAGGTTCAAAAAGGATTCACGTTTTTGAATTTTTCTATCGCGGATAATCTCTTCAGCACTCACTGTTAGTCCAATGAACAAAGCAACAACCACAGACATAAACATGTAGATGATAATGTTTTCGTTTTCACGGAAAGTGTAACCCACTTTGTTTGATAAATCCAGATTCACAAACTTAATAAAGTAAGCAAGGATGAAGGCAAGCAACGGTGCTTCCAAAAAATTGATGGAAATGTATTGTGTGTTTGTCATTTTCGACAAAACATCACGGGTAATAAAAACTTTGAACTGCTTAAATTTACTTGGAATCTTAAAAGTACTTTCAGGAATTTCAGTTATGTTTTCTACCTCTTCAATCGACTTCTCAATTTTATCTCTGTAATGAACATTCCATTCAGAAGGAGAAACTTTTCTGTTGCGGGTGATGTTACCGTATTCGTCCAATACTTTCGATTCAATAATATTGAATACCTGTTCGGGGTTTACGTTACCACATTCTATACATTCACTTTCATTGCTGTTTACATGATTTACAACAGTTTTGAAATAGATAACTGAGTCAACAGGGTTTCCATAATAAATTGGATAACCGCCCACATCCAGAATCATCAACTTGTCAAACATTTTAAAAATGTCGGACGATGGCTGATGGATTACCACAAAAACCAATTTACCTTTTAAGGCAAGCTCCTTGAGCAAATCCATGATGTTTTCAGAATCGCGGGATGATAAACCGGAAGTAGGTTCATCCACAAACAATACAGATGGTTCACGAATTAATTCTAAGGCTATGTTCAAACGCTTTCTTTGTCCACCGGAAATGGTTTTTTCTAATGGGCTACCGACTTTTAAATCTCTTGTTTCAATTAAACCTATGCTGGTTAAAACATCGGTTACCATTTGTGTGATAACGGCATCTGTTTTATTTCCGAAACAAAGTTTTGCGTTATAAAATAAATTTTGGAAAACGCTCAATTCTTCAATCAATAAATCGTCTTGCGAAACGTGACCAATTACTCCTTCAATTTTTTCTTTTTCCGAATGGATATTTATCCCGTTAATTTTTACGGACCCGCCACTCGGAATTTCCATTCCATTTAATACGTTTAATAAAGTAGATTTTCCGGCACCCGATCCACCCATAATTCCGATAAGCTTTCCGGAATCTTCGCTGAAGTTGATATCACGTAATCCTAATTTCCCGCCTTTAAATTTATATTCTAAATTTTTTACAGCAAAGGATACTTTCGCTTTAGAAGTATCACTCATGAAAGAACTTAAGATGTCACTGTAATAAACAGGTTTTACTTTCGAGCTTCGTAAGGATGAACCAGGAGTTAAAATAAATACTTTTCCTTGCGTAAGTAGCTGTCCGTTTAATAAAATATCGCTTTTGCCATAATACAACAAGGCATACATGTTCACACTTTGAATCCACAATATACGTGCTTGCCCAGTTACTCCTTCAGCATAAATGTGTTTTGTTTCTTTTAAGACATGAGATGTTTTATTGTCGATGATAAGTATCTGTGGTGATTCAGGAATGTTGTCCAATCCAGCTCTCACAAATTGCATACAACGTTTGAACTCTGCATCCTCAATGTTAAATGTTTCCGCTACAGTAGTAACGAATTCCATTTCTTGTTCTGCAATTTCTGTATTTGAATTAATAAATTCAATCAAACGAAGCAACACAACCACTTTTTGAACTTGAGTAAGTTCGCCATTGATTTGTGTACAAATTTTTAAAATTTTAACGGAGTTAAGCGAAGTACGTTTTGCAGTACCATCTTTCTTTTTTGTAACTTGATGGTGAGCTTCTAGAAATTCGTCAAAAATGGCAAGGTACTGGTCAACCAGTTCTTGATTTAATTGTTGTTTTAGGAACGATTGTACAATTAATCTACCGTTATCATCGATGCCATCAACCCTTGCAATAATTGCAAACATTTGCATCAGGGCTTTTAATATTCTTTCACTCATTTTTTAGAAGTATATGATGTAGTAAAAAAAGGCATTAATACCGCAGTAATTAATGCCTTTTGAATAAGGTTTTAAATGGGATATTATTTTTGTTGTTTAAATCCGATTAATAAAACTGCTCTTCCTGAACCATTTGCGCCACCGCTTAATTTTGCTTCAATCACACAATCAAGAGAGTTTGTAATTTTGAAATCCCAAAAAGGAGCATTTTTAAATTCACTGTTTGTGAACAATAAGTTTCTTTCTGAATCATATACCGAGAAAATTAAATTTCCGTCTGACAATCCGCTACAAGCAGCAATACGATATAATGTTCCACCATAAAGTGTTGTGTGAAATTCAGCGGTTTCATCCGAATTCATTAATAATGCTCTGTATTGCTGACCGTCAGAAATGAATTGATTTTCTAAGTGTCGTGCACATTGCGTAGCAATTGTATCCGCAATTTGAGCTGATGCACTGTTTATTGTAATGAACCCACCAATAACTAATACTAATTTTAAAATTCCTTTTTTCATTTCTGTTATAAATTTTTATTGAACGATTGAGTAGTTGTATAACTGAATCGAAATTATCCTACAATTTGACTTCTAATTGATTTTACTTTTTGAGTGATTGACTCAATTTGTTCAGGAGTAATGTTAACTTCTGATTTACTAGTGATGGTTGTCATTTTCTTGTCAGCATCAGTAGTCGGTTTTTCGTAAGTGTATTTAAACTCTACACCATCAAAAACAGTTGAAAGGTCATTTAAATTATCAATGAACTCTGTATATTCAGGTTGACTGTAAAATTGAGTCAATAATTTAATCAAACTTTGCAAAGAAGTTTTCTGTTCAGCAATTCTGCGTTTAACATCTTCGTTTGGTTTGGTTTTGTAAACATTTGTTGCAAAATGTAAACTTTCTAACCATCCACCAGCAAGTACTAATCCACTCACATCGCTACGGTCGTTGTTTTTTAAATAGGCATCACTTGAACGGTAAGCAACACCAACCAATACCAACATAGAATCTTTATTTCCTAAATTTTTAGCAAAACGCTCGATTGTATTTGCATCAAAAGCTCCTGAAACACCTAATTCATCTGCCAATTTTTTTGCAGCGTTTAAGTATCCGATTGCATCCTGATTTTGATCATATATGGTTACGTAACCTAAATCTGCACCATAAATACCCAAGTTCAACGCTTTTGAAAAGTTAGTTGAATAATCAGATGCTTTGTTAGATGGGTTAAGAATCTCTTTGCTGTATGCTGCTCCACTTCCTTTAATAAGGAACGCTGTTTGGATTGGCGATGGAATACTAAAAATTTCTCCGTTAACATTCAAAATGGTTGTTTGAGTACTGTCAATAGGAGGTAAAGCATCAGGGTCTTTTCCGTCACCGTCACCACAGCCTGCTGCAAATAATGCAGTAACCGATAAAAATAAAAAGGCGCTTCTAAATGTGATAAATTTCAATCTCATTTCAATTATGGGTTTTATGGAGTGTTTTTTAAATTAATGCTCAAAAATAATACTTTATCTAATAAATCAAACAATTCGTCAGCATATTTTTAATATTTTACAAATGATGTAGATACCTAGCAATTACAGAATGCCTATATTCAGTGAGATGCTTAAATTATGCAAAATAAAATATGTTGTAACTATTTGATTATAAGACTATTTTGAATTTTGAAGAAACTTCAAATTTTTTAAGAAATTAAAAAAGCATTCCCGAATTCAGGAATGCTTTTTTACAATAAATGCAAATTTAGTATGCTTTTCAGCTCCTAAACACTACTAGCATAGAATTATTGAACAACAAATTTTCCTTGTGATAGCATTGTGTTTGAGTTATTGACCTGATACATATAATTGCCTTGTGATAAGGTGCCTTGCTCTATCAATACCTTGTTACTCCTCAAATCTTTGATTTCCATCACTTTTTTACCCGACATATCAAATATGTTGACAATTGCCGACTCTAGTTGCTCAAAATTAGCATCTATTACCAGTGAAGCGGATCCCGTAAAAGGATTCGGAAAAACGGAAGATGACAACAAAGGATTTTCACTTTCTATAATCGACATAGGGGTTTCGGGCATGTTTATTCTATCAATATACAAGCTTGGCAGTTCCCCTGTGGAGTCGTTCCACATATAATATTTGCTGGAATTAAACATGATAATAATAGAATCAGGAGTTACTCCTGGCATTAAATCGTTGATGTTTACTGTAAACATGGTGTAACTTGCTGTTGCTGGTAATGTTTTAACCGAATAAGCAACAGTATCGCGTGTCATTGTTAATGTATTATAATGTTTTAATACCACCGTTACTTCTGCCGAATCACCTTTTCCTTGGTCGTTATACTTATAGTATCCTGAAAATGTGGAAGGTTTTGAAGTAAAAGGTGTTCCCGATTCCATGAAACTGCCATAATCTAAAGGCGCTTGTCCATTTACCATAATTCCTGGAGCAATTCCGCAAGCAAACCAACCTTGAATCTTTGTTGCATAGGTTCCTTGGTAAGCATCTGTCGTTTGTTTCACAGTATTGCAGTAAAATGGCCACCAGTTAGTAGGTACTGTATCCGGTGCATAAGTACTGGTGATTGTCCAGCTCTCAAATCCTGGGTTTGTCAATGTTTGTCCATTCATACTTAAGCCTGCTAAAAGTAAGAATGCGATTAGTAATTTCTTCATGATTTCCATATTTAGAATTAATATGATACAAATGTAGGCCGACCATATTAATAAGCGTTTGGACAAAAAAAGGGGATAATGGTACTTTTTATGGAAGTTCAGTAAATTGTAGCAAAATTATGGTTTCGGAGCCGCCCCTCTCCTTGAGCAAGGAGAGGGGAAGAGGTGAGGTCGTGAGGCAGATTTTATTCCTATCTTTGCACAAATGAAGGATAATAACGACATAAAAATGATTGCCAAAACCAATTTTGGTTTGGAAGAATTACTGTCTCAGGAATTACAACGACTGGGGGCAAAAAATGTAGAAATACACAATCGTGCTGTTAGTTTTACTGGCGATCTGGGCTTTCTGTATAAAGCAAATCTTTGTTGCAGAGTTGCTTTAAGAATTTTAGTGCCCTTCAAATCATTTAAAGTGAGTGATGAAAAATCCTTGTATGTAGGAATTCAGTCGATCAATTGGGAAGACTATATGGAAGTAACAGATACGATTGCTATTGATACCGTTTTGAGCTCCGATTTATTTACACACTCACAATACATTTCCCAAAAAGCAAAAGATGCAATCGTTGATCAGTTCAGAGCAAAACATGGCGAACGTCCTTCTGTTGATTTGGATAAACCAACGCTTAGAATTAACCTGCATATAGTTGGAGATACTTGTACTGTTGCTTTGGACAGCTCTGGAGAATCATTACACAAAAGAGGTTACCGTGATAAAACAAACTTGGCTCCTATTAATGAAGTATTGGCTGCAGGTTTAGTTTTGCTAACAGGTTGGGACAAACGAACCAATTTTATTGATCCGATGTGTGGTTCAGGAACTATTTTAATTGAAGCAGCATTGATTGCAAATAATATTCCTGCTGGATATTTCCGTGAAGATTTTGGTTTTCAACGCTGGAATAAATTTATGCCTTATGATGAAGAATTGTGGAACACCATTTTTGATTCGGCTGTAAATAAAATCACCAATCACGAACAGAAAATTCTAGGGGGAGAACTTTCACCTAACGTTGCAAAAAAAGCAAAAGAAAATATAAAGTTTGCAAAAGTAGATGACATTGTTTCTGTCAAGAATGTTGACATGAAAGATTTTGAAGTTCCTGCCGGAAGAGGCGTTGTGGTTATTAATCCACCTTACGGTGAACGTATGGATAAAGACAATATCGATGAGCTTTATAAAATGATGGGCGATACTTTCAAGAAAAATTTTGCAGGTTATGATTGTTGGATCTTAAGTTCAAACATGGAAGCATTTAAACATGTTGGTTTGCGTCCCTCCAGAAAAATTCAATTGTATAACGGACCATTAGAATGTCGTTTTATGAAATTTGAAATGTATCAGGGAACGAAAAAAATTCATAAGTTAAAGGTTACGGATAGCGAATAAAAACGAATTTACGAATACTGCGTTTACACATTAACGATGAAGTATATAATATTTTTTTTAACCATGGTTGTCATTTTGTTTTCGTTTAGTTTAAAAAAAACGAAAATAGAATTTGGGTATTATACATTAAAAGAGTCGTACTGGTCTCACGAGTCTTTAGACATATATTCGGACAGTACGTTCGCTTCAAAGAGTTCGGGTTGTACCTATTCTGCTGAATGGAAGGGTAAATGGTCTTTGCGGAATGATACCTTAATTGCTGTTGGAACTCAAAGCAGGAATGAGCGATTTGATACGATTTTTAAACCTTGTGAGCGAGAAGAGTTTATGTATCTGGTCAGAAAAAAATCTGTTATTTGCATTGAAAAGGATACTAACAATGTTTTGTACAGATCAACTGTTTTATTCTGGAAGGATCCAACAAAGAAGCCAGAGAAGCGTCAAAAATTTTAATAGTACAAATGAAAAAAATAGCAATTTTTACATCAGGAGGTGATTCACCCGGAATGAACGCTTGTTTGCGAGCAGTGGTTCGTACAGCTGTTTATCACAACATTGAAGTGGTTGGTATTATGCATGGATATGATGGGATGATAAAAGATGAATTTATTCCGATGGACGCCAAATCGGTTGCAAATATTATTCACCGTGGTGGTACAATTTTAAAGACAGCAAGAAGTAAAGAATTCATGACTGTTGAAGGACAGAAAAAAGCATTGGAGAATTTAAAGAAACATAAAATAGACGGAGTGATTGTAATTGGTGGAGATGGCTCATTTAAAGGCGCTTTGGAGTTTAGTAAAATGTGCAACATTCCTTTTGTTGGTTGTCCGGGTACTATTGATAACGATTTAGTGGGGACAGATTTTACAATTGGTTATGATACTGCAATCAATACAGTTGTAGATGCAGTTGATAAAATTCGTGACACAGCAGAAAGCCACGATCGTTTATTTTTTGTTGAGGTGATGGGTCGCGATGCCGGATTAATAGCTTTGCGTGCAGGAATTGGAGTTGGAGCAGAAAGTATTCTTATCCCTGAAACAAAAACAGATATTGAAGGATTGATAAAGAGATTGGAGAATGGACGAAAAAATAAATCTTCGAAAATAATTGTTGTTGCTGAAGGTGATGAAGCAGGCGGAGCATTTGCAATTGCAGAAAAAGTGAAAAAACGTTTGCCCGAATATGATACACGCGTTACCATACTCGGACATATTCAGCGAGGAGGAAATCCTTCAGCTATGGATCGTGTAAATAGTAGTAGAATGGGTTTTGCAGCTGTAGAAGCCTTAATGAAAGGCGAAAAAAATGTGATGATTGGAATTGTAGATAAAAATATTGAATACACTCCATTTGAAAATGCAGTGAAGCACATTCAAGAATTAAACCCCGATTTAATGCGGATGGTCAATATTCTATCACTGTAAAATCAAAACAATTTACTTTCTCGTATGTTTATTAATAAATTGAATCAACTATGCCACGAACTAAAATTGTATTTCTTTTTTTATCAATAATCTTCTTCGGTGGATGCACTTTTTTTCGTCCGCAGCCGAGTAAATTATTTAAACGTGCTTTGGGAAATCAACCTTACGATGTCATTATTGTGCCTGGTTGTCCTTATGATGGAACCGAGTGGAGTACAGCAATGAAAGGTCGTGTGATTTGGGCCAACTATCTAATAAAACAAGGAATAGCAAAAAATGTGATTTTTTCTGGAGCAGCTGTTTACACTCCTTATGTCGAAGCAAAGATTATGGCGTTGTATGCCGAAGCATTGGGAACTCCTAAAGAAAAAATATTTGTTGAAGACAAAGCAGAACACAGCACCGAAAATATTTATTATTCTTATCAAATGGCTAAAAAAATGGGTTTTACAAAAATTGCCGTTGCCACAGATCCTTTTCAATCCAATTTGTTAATGCGTTTTACACGAATACGATTTAAATTACCAATTACTCATATCCCTTTTGTGATTGATACATTGGCAAAAATTGATGATGTACATCCTGTAATTGATGCTAGTTCAGCTAAAGTTCAAAATTTTAAACCCATTACAGAAACACAAAGTAGGCGCTACAGACGAAGAGGTACAAGGGGTAAAAACATTCAGTTCGAAAAAGAGTAGTTGTTTTATTCATATTCAACCCTTTCAGAATTGAATGATTCGTAGGTGATTTTTCTTATAGTGTTTTTTTACACCTACAGATTTATTTTTGGAAATTTTATCCAACCCCGAAGGGGTTGAATATGAATAACTAAAAAGTATATGGCTAAGATTGAACAGAACCCTGAAGGGGTTCAATTACTCTCTTGATCTGTTACTAAAATTCTCTCTTTTCAAATCTCTTACCCTGAAAAAATATGTAGGTTTGTACTATGAGTCGCACCACCTATTTTGTTGATGTAATATTGCCTTTGTCGGTTCCCAATTTGTACACTTACCGTGTGCCTTTTGAGTGGAATGAGTCGATAGCAATAGGTAAAAGAGTAGTGGTGCAATTCGGTAGAGGTAAATTATATTCTGCACTCGTTCGAAAAATTCATGAAAATCCTCCTAAACAATACGCTGCAAAATACATCGATTCAATTTTAGATGATTCTCCAATTGTTAATCAAAAACAATTTGAGCTTTGGGATTGGTTGAGTAGTTATTATATGTGCACGATTGGTGAAGTGATGATAGCTGCATTGCCAGGAGGATTACGATTGTCGAGTGAGACGAAGATTTTATTGAACCAGAATTATAAAGAACAAAATGCCAACATCGATTTAAGTGATAAAGAATATTTAATTGTTGATGCTCTGGAAATTCGACAAGTTTTAACACTTACAGATATTTCAGGAATCATTGAGCAGAAAATCGTATATCCGATAATCAAATCTTTGATAGAAAAAGGAATTGTTGTTTTACAAGAAGAGTTAAAAGAAAAATTCAAGCCTAAAATTGAAAGCTATGTTAGGATAAGTGATTTTGCCGATAACGAAGAAAATCTAAAAACCATTTTTGATGCATTGGAAAGAAAAGCTCCAAAGCAATTGGATGTAGTGATGGCTTACGTTACTTTATCGAAGCGTTATTCGAAAGATCGTGTTGAAGTCAGAAAATTAGATATTTTAAAAATGGTGGAAGGAGCAGAAGCTGCTTTGAAATCTTTGGTTAAAAAAAATACATTTGAAATGTATGAGCGTGAAGTTGGCAGATTGAAAAGTTTTGAAAACGAGAATAAAATTTCGAATCTAAATGAAGAGCAGCAGAAAGTTTTAGAATCCATTAATGCACAATTTTTCGGAAAACAAAAGAATAATGGCAAAGATGAAAAGCCAGTAAGCGAGGATTCCTCCCTCTCCTTCGGAGAGGGCCGGGGAGAGGTCGATGTAGTTCTGTTGCATGGTGTTACTTCCTCCGGTAAAACCGAAATCTACGTAAAACTTATTGAACAAGCCATTTCTGAAGGGAAACAGGTTTTGTATTTGTTGCCTGAAATTGCATTGACAACTCAAATCATCAATCGTTTGCGAAAATATTTCGGAGAAACGGTTGGTGTTTATCACAGTAAGTTCAATGAAAATGAAAGAGTAGAAGTGTGGAATAACGTACTTAATCTCAAGTCGGATATTTCAAATTTTAAATTAGTAATCGGAGCGCGGTCAGCATTGTTTCTTCCCTTTAGTAATTTAGGACTTGTAATAGTTGATGAAGAACATGACACTTCATTTAAGCAATATGATCCCGCTCCTCGTTACAATGCTAGAGATGCGGCCATTTATCTTGCACATATTCATAAAGCAAAAGTATTATTAGGTTCTGCAACACCTAGTTTGGAAAGTTATTTTAATGCACAGGAAGGAAAATATGGTTTTGCAGAAATGACTAAACGTTTTGGCGGAATTCAAATGCCGGAAATATTAATTGCGGATGTGAAAGAAGCTACTCGTAAAAAAATGATGAAGTCACATTTCTCTCCATTACTTTTGGATACAGTTACGTTAGCTTTAGAAAAAAAGGAGCAAGTTATTTTATTCCAAAACAGAAGAGGATTTGCTCCTCAGCTCGAATGCAATATGTGTGCATGGGTTCCACAGTGTGCCAATTGTGATGTGAGTTTAACTTAT
The DNA here is from genome assembly GCA_964456225.1 of uncultured Chitinophaga sp. GTDB lineage: Bacteria > Bacteroidota > Bacteroidia > 2-12-FULL-35-15 > 2-12-FULL-35-15 > 2-12-FULL-35-15. The sequence goes on from CAYWAV010000093.1 coordinate 13,974, forward strand.
CATAAAGTAAGTAATCAGTTACGTTGCCACTATTGTGGTTATTCAATCAAGCCGCCAACTAAATGTGCTGCTTGTGGAGATACCGATTTAAAGATGAAAGGTTTTGGCACCGAAAAAATCGAGGAGGAATTATCTATATTTTATCCGAAAGCAAGAATCGCACGTATGGATTTGGATACCACCAGAAGTAAATTTGCGCATCAGCACATCAT
>CAYWAV010000094.1:0-13593 GCA_964456225.1 uncultured Chitinophaga sp.
TTATTTCTATCTCGCGATAAACTTCTTCGTTATCTTCAAATGTTACTCGAAAGCGGTAAACGGCCATGCTAATTTAATTATGTTTATGAATTATGAGTAGACCTATATTTAGAACATAAAAATACAAAATATTGTTTTATCATAGTTTAAAGTTGGAACTATTTAGCATTCAAGCCCTAATTTCTTCCCTTCCTCAATCATGAATTGAGTCGCTTCTGCAATGTCGTTTCGGATCAACCCATCCAAAATTGCTTCACGTATAGCTAATTTAATTATTCCAACTTCTTTTCCTGCAGGGATATTGAATGTTTTCATAATATCTTCTCCGCTTATGGGTGGTTGCCAATTTCGGACATTGTCTTTTTCTTCTACTTCTTTTAATTTCTGGCGGACCAATTCGAAGTTTTTTAAATACTTCTGAACTTTGTATTCGTTTTTGGAAGTAATATCCGCTTCACACAATTTCATTAAATCGTCAATGTCATCACCTGCTTCAAAAAGTAATCTTCTTACAGCGCTATCGGTAATATCACTTTTTGCTAATACGATTGGGCGCAAATGAAGCAAGACTAATTTTTGTACATACTTCATCTTTTCATTCAAAGGCAATTTCAGATGTTCGAAAATCTTAGGAACCATGCGTGAACCTTTGTCTTCATGTCCGTGAAATGTCCAGCCGTGATCAGGTTCAAAACGTTTTGTAGGAGGTTTTGCTATGTCGTGCAAAATGGCAGCCCAGCGTAACCATAAGTCGTCTGTTGTTTTGCAGATATTATCTAATACTTCTAATGTGTGGTAGAAATTATCCTTGTGCGATTTTCCATTTCTTACTTCAACGCCATATAAAGCAACCATTTCGGGGAAAATAGAATGCAATAATCCTGTATCAAATAAAAATTTAAATCCTATAGAAGGAGTTTTTGCAAGAATGATTTTGTTCATTTCGTCTGTAATTCTTTCTTTCGAAATGATTTTGATTCGTTCTTTATTTTTTGAAATACTTTCTAAAGATTTTTCTTCGATTGTATAATTTAACTGAGTTGCAAAACGGATTGCACGCATCATGCGCAAAGGATCGTCTGAATAAGTAATGTCAGGATTTAAGGGCGTTCGAATGATTTTCGCTTCCATGTCTTTCAATCCATCAAATGGGTCTAAAAGTTCACCGTATGTTTTTGAATTCAAGGAAATCGCCAATGCATTTATGGTAAAGTCTCTACGATTCTGATCATCTTCAAGGGTCCCGTTTTCTACAATCGGATTGCGACTTTCGGAGCGGTAGGATTCTTTTCTGGCCCCAACAAATTCAATATCATAATCTTCATAAACAAGCTGTGCTGTACCAAAATTTTTATAAACGTTTACATGAAATTTATTTCCAAGTTTTTTTGCAACCGCTTTAGCTAATTCAATTCCAATTTTACGTTCTTCGCTTTCCTTTCCAATAGCAACCACATCAATATCCTTGCAAGGTCTGTTCAAATGCAAATCACGCACCCATCCACCAATTACATAGGCAGAAAGATTCATTTCATCAGCAGCTTCCGAAATGATTTTAAATATGGGGTGAGTTAATTTTGTTTTCACGGTTTTTTTTGACAAACGGACTAAGTTTTTTTCTTGTCTGTTTTTTTTTGTCTATTTTTCTGTTTGTCTACTGCCAACTATCTATTCTTGTCTCCCAACTCCGCTCTCCCTACTTTCGTATTATCTTAAACTCCCCATTCATAGCAATTTTAATAATCGTAGAAGGTTTTGTATTATTTATTTCTTTTTGACGCAGATTCACAATGTAATCTACCTTGTTCATGATGTCAAGTTTTATGTCGTTGAAAGAGTTTGGAGATGCTTCACCGCTTACATTTGCCGAAGTCGCTACAATTGGCTTTCCGAATTTGTGAATCAGATTTTTACAGAATTCATCTTTTACAATCCGGATTCCAACACTTCCATCGGCAGCAATGATATTTTCAGCAAGCATTCTTCCATCAGGATAAATGAGTGTTAAAGGTTCTTCGGCAGTAGCAATTAAATCCCAAGCAGGAGCAGGGACTTCTTTTACATAACGGTTCACCATTTTTTCGTCACACACCAATACCACCATACTTTTGTATTCGGCACGTTGCTTTATCTTGAAGATTTTATTTACAGCTTCTTTGTTGCGTGCATCACAACCAATTCCCCAAACAGTATCCGTAGGATACAATATAGTTCCTCCTTTTTGTAATACAGCTAATGCGTTTTTTATTTCTTCCTCCATGTTGGGTACGGATAACGAATTTTTACGAATATACGAATTAGGCTTGAAAAATGGATGAGAAATTCGATGCTTGTTACGAAGCGTCATTGCGAAATAATAAATCACTGCATGTTAGAACGTCATTGCGAGGAACGAAGCAATCTCTCACGATGAGGAGAATAGTTGCCATTCGACAAGATTGCTTCTTTCCTCGCAATGATGTTAAATTGATGTTAGGAAAGCACTTTAAGCAATTCGCTGGTCTCAATAGAAAACCCGCATTTGAAGTGGCCCTTCGGACATTCTTTGTGTCCGTGCAAACCACAAGGTCGGCACTCCAATGTTAATTTAGTTTCAACAATTTGAGCTGAATCAGATAGCGGTCCGAACCCAAAGGTAGGAACAGTAGAACAATAAATAGCCGTTGTTTTAGCATTCATGGCTGAAGCAATGTGCATAGGAGCAGAGTCGTTCACATAATTCATGGTTGCATCTTTCATCAATGCGGCCGATTCTAGAAAATTAAGTTTTCCAGCAAGATTGATTATGTCTTTTGACTTTTCACTTATTACTTTTGACTTTATCTCATCACATGCAGAAGCATCTGACGGAGCTCCGAGTAAATAAATCGTTAAGTTGGTGGGTAATTGATCACACAGTTCTATCCATTTTTCTTTCGGATATTGTTTGGTGAACCAAACCGAAGTAGGAGCAAGGCACACGTAAGGGTTGTTTTTATATTTTTTTACAAATTCAAAATTTTCTAGAGTTGGATAAAGTTTTGGCTTCGCAGCTTTACTATCTGTTAAATGTTCAATCAGTTGTTGATTGCGCTCCACTTCATGTTTTCCATTGCCAATTTCATGCTTTATTTTTTTTGTAAATAAAAAGGAAAGCGGATTTTTATCAAAACCAATTTTTTCTTTAGCACCTGAAAATCCAGCAATAAAGCCAGAACTAGCAAAACGATGTAAATCAATTACACTATCATATTTATTTGCTTTCACTTGTTTTTTTATGGCAAAAAGATTTTTGATCTTCCCTTGCTTTTTATCCCAAACAAAAACAGTTTTAATAAACGGATGATTTTGTAACAGCCCTTCATTTCCTTTTCTCAAAACAAAATCAATTTGAGCATCAGGAAACTGCAGATGTAATTTTTCAGCAACTGCAGTAGCTAAAATAACATCACCAATAAAGGCAGTTTGTATAATGAGAAATTTTTGCAATTATTTATTTTAAATTTAGAATAAGCTTTGCCCCCTCTCCATTTGGAGAGGGGATTAAGGGGTGAGGCCTATACAGCAACATCATATTCTCTCAATGCATTATTAAGAGAGGTTTTTAGATCTGTACTTTCTTTACGTGTTCCAATAATTATTGCACAAGGAACTTGAAAATCACCCGCAGGAAATTTTTTGGTATATGAACCGGGAATAACAACCGAACGGCTAGGCACAAATCCTTTGTATTCTTTTGGCTCAGTTCCGGTAACATCAATAATTTTTGTCGATTTAGTTAACACAACGTTTGCACCAAGAACTGCTTCTTTTTGAACATGAACACCTTCTACAACAATACAGCGGGAACCAATAAAACATCCGTCTTCGATAATTACAGGAGCAGCTTGAACGGGCTCAAGAACTCCGCCAATACCAACACCACCACTCAAATGCACATCTTTTCCTATTTGAGCACAAGAACCAACCGTAGCCCACGTATCTACCATTGTTCCGCTATCCACGTATGCGCCAATGTTTACATAACTCGGCATCATAATCACTCCTTTTGCAAGATATGCTCCATAACGGGCAACAGCATTGGGAACAACACGAATACCCAATTCGGCATAATTGGTTTTTAATTTCATTTTATCATGATACTCAAAAATGCCTACTTCAATGGTTTCCATTTTTTGTATCGGAAAATACATGATTACCGCTTTTTTGATCCACTCATTCACTTGCCAATCCGTTCCTTTTGGCTCCGCAACGCGCAATTTGCCTTTGTCAAGCATTTCAATCACTTCACGAATGGTATTTTGAGTTTTCTCTTCTTTCAACAATTCTCGGTTCTCCCAAGCGGCTTCAATAATGTTTTGCATATAATTTAGTTCATTGGTTCGTTAGTTCACTAGTTCATTGGTCGCGAGGGTTGATCGCGCTTTTTGTTTTGCAAATATATCCTTTTTTTAAGTTCAACCTTCTCCCTAAAGGGGAGAGGATTAAGGAGAGGGGCTTTTGTTTTTTTTATTACTTTTGCATTATGGCTAGGTTAATGGCAATTGATTATGGAAGTAAGAGGGTAGGGATTGCAGTTACTGATCCTTTACAGATTATTGCTACCGGGCTCACAACTGTTCATTCGAAAGATTTGATTGAATTTTTGAAAACCTATATCAGTAAAGAAGAAGTGGAATGCATTGTTGTGGGCGAACCAAAACGGTTGAACAATGAGCCATCAGATTCGGCAAGGTTTATTGAGCCTTTTGTAGTTCATTTAAAACGTACGTTTCCTGCAATTAAAGTGGAACGCATGGATGAAAGATTTACATCCAAAATGGCTTTTCAAACGATGATTGATAGTGGACTAAAAAAGAAAGCAAGGCAGAATAAAGAGTTGGTTGACGAAATTAGTGCTACTATTATTTTGCAGAGTTATATGAATAAGATATAGGTAATTAGGTAACTGGGTGATTAAGTAACTAGGTGAGTAAGTAATACAATTTTTAATTTTACAATTTTGATTTCATGATTTTACCAATTATAGCATACGGAGATCCGGTTTTAAGGAAAGTAGGAGCGGAGATAGCAAAAGATTATCCCGGACTGGATCAATTGATCAAAGACATGTTTGAAACCATGCGTGCTTCGTCTGGAGTTGGAATTGCTGCTCCGCAAGTAGGAAAAGCAATACGATTGTTTATTGTGGACACAACTCCCTTTGTAAATGGTGAGCGTGATGAAGACGAAGAAGATGAATATTCAGCAACAGAACGTGAGCAATTGGGGAAACTTTCTAAAGCATTTATTAATGCAACTATTACAGATGAAGAAGGTGAAATTTGGTCGTTCAACGAAGGCTGCTTGAGCATACCCAAAATTAGAGAAGATGTTTATCGCAAACCTAAAATTCATATTGAATATTATGATGAACAATTTAATTTCATCAAAGAAACGTATGAAGGTGTAGCTGCTCGAGTTATTCAGCATGAATATGATCATATTGAAGGTAAATTATTTACAGACAGAATTAGCCCTTTAAGAAGACGATTGTTAAAAGGAAAATTAAATGATATCTCCAAAGGAAAAGTAAGTGTAACTTATAAAATGCGTTTTCCAAACAAATAAATTATGCAAAAAATCAACTATTTTATTTTCACATTACTTATAATGTTTTTTGTTTCTTGTGGTAATGAGGAAAAGCCAGTAGAAGCAATTATTAAAGTTGATCCCAAAATTGAAATTCTGAACAAGATAAAAAGCCTAGAAGATAAAATGCATAAGTCGATGCAGGTTGATAATGTTATAGCTGGACAAGCACTTCAAGTTTATTATGAATATACAATAACATATCCCAACGATTCAATTACACCTGATTTTTTGTTCAAGTCGGGAGAAATTGCAACTGCAATTCAGCAGTATCCTCAGGCATACAGCCATTATAAGACCGTGTGCGAAAAATATCCTAAGTATAAATTGATTGAGGAGAGTTATTTTTTGCAAGCATCCATCCTTGATAATTATTTAAATGAAGATGAAAAGGCAAAAGCGGTGTATGAACAATTGATTTTACTCTTCCCCAATAGTAAATATGCCAATGATGCAAAAGCTGCTATTTCTAATCTTGGTAAATCAGATGCTGATTTGATAAAAGAATTTCAGAAGAAGAATGGACAAAAATAGAGCAGTGCTCAGTTGATAGCTATTAACTAAATTCTTTCTCCAATAGTTCTCTCAAGCGCTCGTGTGAAACAGCATGTTTTAATTCCCCAGCAATAGAATAAGATATTTCTCCTGTTTGTTCAGAAACAACAATTGCAATAGCATCTGTGCTTTCTGTTATTCCAACTGCTGCTCTATGGCGCATTCCTAAATGAGCAGGAAAATCGGCATGTTCTGTAACGGGTAAAACGCAACGGGCTGCAACAATACTGTTGTTGGAAATAATGATTGCCCCATCGTGTAAAGGAGAATTTTTATAAAAAACACTCTCAATCATTCTTACCGAAACTTTTGCATCTATTGAATCACCTGTATTTGCATAAAATTTCAAATCGTTCTCCTTTGTTAGAATTATAATAGCTCCGGTTTTATTTTCGCTCATATTTTTACAAGCTTTTACTATGGAATTGATGTCTAAGATTTGTGCTGGACTAACATTCCATTTGAAATCAAACAATCCTTTCCCTATTTTACCTTTTGTGAAAATATCGGAGGTGCCTATGAATAATAAGAATCTTCTGAGTTCGGGTTGAAACACAATCAATAGAGCAATAAATCCAACATCTATAAATTTACTGAGGATACTGCCAAACAATTGCATGTTAGCCGCTCTAACAATAATCCATAAAGTATAAATAAGCATTATCCCAACAAAGATGTTGATTGCAACTGTGCCTTTTACGAGATAATACAATTGATAAATTAGTACAGCAACCAATACAATGTCTAACACATCAATCCAGCGGACAGTAATAAAAGCGGGTATGAATAGTTGAATCATGTTGCAAGTATAAGGATTTTTTGAAATTCTTTGACCAATTACTTCCTAGCGCAACAACGTAAAGTCTTCGACTCCGCTCAGACTGACGGCTCCGATGTCACACTGAGCGGAGTCGAAGTGTATTAACTTTTTTGATAAATGAATAATTAACATTTTTTTTGAAAATAATGCTTGGCGTATTCAAATTTAGTTTAACTTTGCAACACAAAGTACTTTTAATCTATTCCAAAATGACAGAACAAAAAGAGCATTTGCAAGCATTAACAGACATTCGTTCCATGATGGAACGTTCATCTCGTTGTATTTCATTAAGCGGTTTATCGGGAGTATTCGCAGGAATATTTGCTTTGATAGGAGCTTATTTTGCTTATGAAAAAATTTATTCACTTTCTGACGATTATAGAGCATTAAGTTCTGAGCGTGTTGTTGAAATGACCATTTACTTTTTACAAATTGCAGGTGCTGTATTAATTGCTTCTTTGGCTGTCGGTACACTTTTAACAATTCGAAATTCAAAACGAAAAGGAATTGCAATTTGGGATAACTCAGCAAAACGTTTATTGATTAACCTTGGAATTCCATTAGTAGCAGGTGGTTTGTTTTGTTTAGTCTTATTGTTTCATGGAATTATTGGACTGGTTGCTCCGGCAACTTTAATATTTTATGGATTGGCATTGTTGAATGCTAGTAAATATACTTTCAATGACATTCGTTATTTAGGTATTTGTGAAATTATTTTAGGACTGGCAGGTTCTTTATATATTGGATACGGCTTAATATTTTGGGCATTTGGCTTTGGTGTATTGCACATTGTTTATGGTGCAGTTATGTATTTTAAATACGAGAGGAAATAAATTTGAAAAATTATATACAAGATTTAAATAAAGCTTTTGAAAACCGAATTCGTTTGGGCATCATGTCGGTGCTCATGGTAAACGATTGGGTAGAGTTTAGTACGCTCAAAGAAATGTTGGATATTACCGATGGAAATTTAGCTTCACATATTTCTGCTTTAGAAAAAATCGAATACGTAGAAGTGAAGAAACAATTTATCGGTAAGAAACCAAATACGACTTATGCTGTTACTAAACTTGGAAAGAAAGCTTTTAATGAGCATCTAGATGTGCTCGAAAAGCTGTTGAAGAACAGAGATTGATATTTTTTTGCTTAGTAACTTTGAAATTCAAAGTACTTTTAATTAACTAAATTATGATCATGCTAGTATTCTTATTGTTTGGAATTCTTTATGTAGCGTATGGAATCTTTTTTTTGATTACACATTTTCGAACAATAAAAGCAGGTGAGAGAAGGCCATCGGATTCGTTTTCGGAAATAGTAATGGTCTTTACTGAAGTAGTCTATACCATCATTGGTCCAATTATCGGTTTTCTTCGTTACGATGCTTACGGTCCAGAGATTCCTTTTGCAAAACAACATGTACTCACCATCATTTTATTTGTAATGGTTTCGTCTCTTTCTTTTTGGATAGCACGCTTTACTTCAAAAACGCCAAATCCTGTTCTAAGAATACTTGTTTCTGTTGGCTTACTTCAAGGAATTGTTTTGTGCTTCATTACTAGCATACATTTCTTAACATTTATTCATCTAGGACTTATATATCCAATATTGGGATTTGAATTATTATCGCCAGTGTTTGCTTTATTTATCCTTATAAGAGAATTTTACTTTTATAATAAAACAGAATTCAATTACGATGATGCCCTTCCATATCGTAAAGAACTAGGACTTGTTCCTATTCCATTTAAAATTATTCAAGCTCCTGTTGTTACACGCTTAGTTGTTTACGGAGCGATGCTCTTTCCTTTAATTATTATTCAAATGCTTTTTGCTTATGGTTGTGGACAAGATATTGATGCTATTGTGAAAGCATTTACACATTCAGTTGGATTTGTTTTTTCTCGTTAAAAAGAGTAACATGATAAAAAAAATAAAATATCTCCGCTCCAAATTATTAGAGTTTTTGACTCATAAAATCGCATTGCCGTTGATTGGTAATTTTCGTAAAAAACCAAAATTCAATTTTTCAATGAACGATTTACTGTCATTTGAAGATGGAACACTAGGAAAAGATCTTGCAATTTATTTAAACAAGATGAATTTTAAACTGCTGCCAAATTATGAACAACACGATTGCAAACACATTATCCTGCAATACGAAATGGACGAAGAAGGGGAGGCGAGAATGCAGTTTTATTTTTTAGGAAATAAACATTATTCTGTTCCTGTTATTGCTACCTGCATTATTTGCTTTGTGCTGATGCCAGAATATTGGAAACAATTTAAGGCGGAGTATCAAAAAGGAAAATCAGGAAAGCCTTTTGAAGAGATTGATTATAACCAATTAGTCCTTTTAAAAACAAACGATTTAAGAAAAATCTATCAGCCATGTTAACAAACAGTCAACTAAAAAAACGAATTAGAACATGGATTGTATTGTTCATCGTGCTTTTGATTTTAAGCGGTGTAACTGCATTTCCAATTGAAACAGAACTTGCTTTTCTGATTCAGCATGTTTCAAGTTTTCCTGAGTTTATGCAAACTTGGCTAAGAACCATTTATGATGAAGTGAAAACGGTAAACATAAACTATCCACATCTTTCATACGGGACAGATTGGTTGGCATTCGCACACATTGTCATAGCAACTGTTTTTATTGGTCCGCTCATTAATCCCGTAAAAAATATCTGGGTCATTCAATTTGGAATGATTGCTTGTATAATGGTCTTCCCATTGGCCTTAATTGCTGGTCCAATCCGACAAATTCCTTTTTTTTGGCAGTTGATCGATTGTTCTTTTGGAGTGTTTGGACTTATTCCATTGAACATCACTCATAAAAACATTAGGTTACTCGAACTACAAAATAAATATGCTTAAGAAGCGTTTGAATCTGGCACTAATATTAAACTAAACAAAAACAAAAAAATGAAAAAAAATGACTGGGCAATTCTGATTTCTGTATTTGTATATGGCGCATTATTTTACGACCAAACAGCGGGAATAAATTTTTTACTTTTCAATCTATTGATAACTGGACTGCTTGTTCTAAGGCAACCCGATTTAATTAAAAATAAAGTTTGGCTTTCGGTCGCATTGGGAACAATAGCCTCTTCGCTTTTTATTTTTATGTACGGAAGCGCATTGGCAATATGGGCGAATTTGTTTTCACTTCTTATTTTATCTGCTTTAAGTATAAATCCCAAAACATCATTTCTTACAAGTATTTTCTTAACCATTTGTTCGATTAGTACATCCTGCGTTTTTATGTTTATTGATTGGGCTAATCGTAAAAAAAACCAAATAGTAGGTACTTACCAGCGTCCATTTTATGTTAAACTATTTTTGTTTCTTATTCCTTTCTTGATTGCCATTTTGTTTTTCTTCTTTTATCAAACCTCTAATCCATTGTTTTATGAGTTTACGAAAGAGATTAATCTGGATTTTATTTCAATTGGATGGATTCTTTTTACAATAGGCGGATTGTTTTTGTTATATGGCTTTTTTCATAATAAAATTATGCCAGGCGTTTATGAATTAGATGAAAAAGTATCCTTAAGTCTTACTCCTGAAATTGCAAGCAGAAAGAATTTTTTAAATGGGATGATGCGAATTGATAACGAAAATTTATCTGGAATTATATTGTTCGCAATGCTTAATATGTTGCTATTGATATTAAATATTCTTGATATTAACTATTTCTTATTTGATGGACCTTTGCCGGAAGGAGTAAATCACAAAGGTTTTGTGCATGACGGAATAGGTACGCTTATCACTTCTATCATTATTGCCATTTGTATCATTTTATTTTATTTCAGAGGAGACTTGAATTTTTATAAGCAAAACAAGTGGTTGAAAATTATGGCTTTGCTGTGGATATTACAAAATGCCTTTATGATATTCTCAACTGCATATCGCAACAATTTGTATATAGAGGAATCAGGAATTTCATATAAAAAAATTGGGGTATATGTTTATTTAATACTTGCATTCATTGGTTTGGCTACAACCTTAATTAAAGTTGTTAAACTTAAAACCAATTGGTATCTTTTTAAAGTAAACGCAGCTGTGTATTACTATGTTTTAGTAGTTTCTTGTTTTTTTAACTGGGATACAATTATTACCAATTTCAATATTAAAAAATACACAGATGAGCATAAAAAATTAGAAAAATATTTTTTACTCGACTTGAGTTATAAAAATCTACCACAACTTATAACATTGCCAGATTCAGTTGCACAAAGTGATGATTACGAAGCACGTGATTATTACAATTTTTCAAGAAACACTTATTATTACGACTATAAAACAGGCTTAGCTACCAAGCTCTATGCATTTATGAAAGAGTACGATGAAATGGAATGGCAATCATATTGTTATGAAAAGAGAAGAACCTATAATGATATAGTTGCTATTAAAGAAAAGGTTGACTCACTTGAATTTCGTTATGATTATATCTCTTCATTAAAGCCATTGACTATATTCGATAATCTTCGTTCGCTTTTAATTCTGAATGGAAATATGAGAGACTTATCTGAATTAAAACGTTTTCCAAAATTGGAAAGACTAAGCCTGATTTCAGCTGGAATTGATACACTCGATAAAATGCCAGAATTTAAATCATTAAAAGAATTGGATTTAAGTGGGAATTCTATCACGAATTTGTATCCAATTTCTAAGTTAAGAAACATCGAAGTCTTAAATATTTCCGGAGAGTATAATCGTCCAAATGCATATTCACCACTATTGGCTTTAAAAAATTTGAAAAAACTGACAATCGGAAGAATAACTCTAGAGGGATTAGATTCATTGAAGAAAACATTTCCTAATGTAATAATACAAGCAAACGTAGTAAATGTGTATCAAGAAAGATGAAACCAATAACAAAAACAATTTTATGGCTTACTATTTTTAGTATTTCCATGGGTTTTTTAGAAACTTCAGTAGTGGTTTATCTCAGAAAACTCTATTATCCTGAAGGCTTCAAGTTTCCGCTTATTCCTGTTACAAGGGATATTGCTACAACTGAATTCTTTCGAGAAATAGCAACCATTATCATGTTAATTGGAGCAGGAGTGATGGCAGGAAAAAATTCAATTCAACGCTTTGTATTCTTTCTGTACAGCTTTGCCATCTGGGATATTTTTTACTATGTGTTTTTAAAAGTATTGCTGAACTGGCCTGAATCAGTATTTACCTGGGATATTTTATTCCTTGTGCCTGTTCCTTGGGTTGGGCCTGTGATTGCTCCTTGCATTATTTCTGTGTCGATGATTGTTCTCACTTTTGTTGTAGTTTATTTTCAGGAAAAAGGCAGACAAGTCCGTATCACTTTTTTAGAGTGGATACTTTTTATTTTCGGTAGCATCACGGCAATTGTTTCTTTCATGTGGGATTACATCATCTATATTTCAAATTATGGTGAGGAGAAAGGTGTGTGGACTTTATCCAGTAATAAGAACATGTTTGATGAAGTAAAAAATTATGTTCCTCAGCATTTTAACTGGCCGCTGTTTTGGGTAGGACAAGGGCTAATATGTTTAGCACTACTGATGATTTATAAACGAATAAAAAAAGCGTAATCAAATGAGCAAACGACTAATTAAAGTAATGGCAGTTTCATCTGTAATGAGTATTGTCTTATTGTACTTCCGAATTCAATGGAGTGGAAACTTAATGTTTGTGTTTCTTACATGGAATTTATTTTTAGCCTGGATTCCTTTTCTTTTAGCATTTGCACTTTCTGAAATGAACAAAACAAATGCTTCCCGATTAAAGAAAGTAGGAGTGTTTGCTACCTGGCTCATCTTCTTTCCGAATTCACCATATATCCTAACCGACTTATTTCACCTTCGTTTACGCTCCGAAATTCCACTTTGGTTTGATTTAGTACTTATTCTTTCATTCGCTTGGAATGGTTTGTTATTGGGATATTCTTCTTTGATGGAAATTCAAAAAGTATTACGAACTCGCTTGTCGACCGGGATTGTCAATTTTTTTATTGGAGGATTGTTAGTGCTTTGCAGCTTTGGAATCTATTTAGGTCGTTATCCTAGATACAATAGTTGGGATATTGTAACCAATCCAATTAGGCTGTTCTCCGATATTTTTAATATGATCATCGATCCAATGAACAATACCAGAATGGTTGGCGTTACCTTTTTCTTTTCCGTATTTTTGATGGTAAGTTACTGGACATTAAATACAATGATAAATCACAAACAAAATGAAGTCAAATAAATCTTTTAGCATAGGTGATAGAATTCTTAGTTTCGGATTCGCCTTTCAAGGTTTAATTACCTTTTTTAAAACTCAGCACAATGCTTGGATACATTTAATATCGGCAATTGCTGTAGTTGTACTAGGGGTTGTTTATAAAGTAAGCAATGCGGAATGGTGTTGGTTGGTTGTAGCAATAGGATTCGTTTTTGTTGCAGAGATGATCAATACCGCCATTGAATTTTTAACCGACCTGGTTTCACCACAATTTCATCCAACGGCAAAAAAGGTAAAAGATGTTGCTGCTGGAGCTGTTTTCATTGCTGCATTATCTGCAATAATAATAGGATTAATTGTGTTTTTGCCCAAATTGTTTTAATTTCTTATATTTGATA
>CAYWAV010000095.1:0-12985 GCA_964456225.1 uncultured Chitinophaga sp.
GAAGACTTATTGAATAAAGAGATGGTAACCGGGTATATCGGTTTTGATCCAACTTCTGATTCATTGGGAATTGGGAACATGGTGCAAATTATGACGCTTTTACATTTTCAAAAGGCAGGACATAAACCGATGGCTTTGGTTGGTGGCGCAACAGGAATGGTTGGCGATCCTTCTGGAAAATCGGCTGAACGAAATTTATTGGATGAGACTACTTTAAATCACAACATTGCTTGCCAGAAAAAACAATTAGAAAAATTTTTAGATTTTAATGCAGGTGCAAATTCAGCAGAAATAGTAAACAATTACGATTGGTTCAAAGGATTTGGCTTTTTAGAATTTATAAGAGATGTGGGAAAACACATTTCAGTAAATTATATGATGGCGAAAGATTCTGTAAAAAACCGTTTGGAAAACGGAATGAGCTTTACGGAGTTCAGTTACCAATTGGTTCAAGGATATGATTTCTACTATTTGTGGAAAAACAAAGGAATAAAATTGCAAATGGGTGGTTCTGATCAGTGGGGAAACATTGTTACGGGGACGGAATTAATCAGACGAAAAGCAAGCGGTGAAGCATTTGCTTTAACCACTCCGCTTATTAAAAAAGCAGACGGGACAAAGTTTGGAAAAACAGAAGGCGGGAATGTTTGGTTGGATAGAGCTAAAACTTCGCCTTATAAATTCTACCAATTCTGGCTAAATGCAAGTGATGATGATGTGAAAAATTATATTCGCATTTTTACTTTATTTACAAAAGAAGAAATTGAAAAACTGGAGACAGAACATGCTACTGCTCCACATTTGCGTACTTTACAAAAAGCATTGGCAAAAGATATTACTATTCGTGTTCATTCTGAAGACGATTACAATGCAGCTGTAGAAGCATCTCAGATATTGTTTAATGGAACATTAGACGACTTAGCAAAATTATCAGAAGAATTGTTCTTAGATATTTTTGATGGTGTTCCGCAATTTGAAATTTCGAAAAAAGAAATTGAAACTGGAGTTCTTGCCGTTGATTTGCTTTCAGAAAAAACACAAGTATTCCCTTCAAAAGGCGAAGCTAGAAAAATGATACAAGGTGGTGGCGTTTTAATAAATAAAGTAAAAGTGGAAGATGTTGAATTGAAAATTTCTGCATCACATCTCATCAATAACAAATACATTTTGATTCAAAAAGGGAAGAAAAATTATTTTGTGATAAAAGTAAATTAGCCTTTTTCAACTAGATGTAGGAGTTTTTACCGCAGAGAAAAAAAGAGAAAAATGCGCAGAGTACCGCAGAGGAGATATGACAGAGAATGAAATTACTGAAATAATTATCGGATGTGCAATTAAGGTGCATAAAGCACTTGGACCCGGCTTATTAGAATCGGCTTATCAAGAGTGTTTATATTATGAACTTTGTAAAACCATACTGGAAATCGAAAAAGAGAAACCAATTCCTTTAATTTATGAAGGAGTGCAGTTGGAATGCGGTTATCGTTCTGATTTAGTTCTAAACAAAAAAGTGATTGTAGAACTAAAATCGGTTGAAGCATTAAATGATATTCATATGGCGCAAATATTAACCTACCTCAAACTCACAGATTGTAAAGTGGGCCTACTGATTAACTTTAATGTTCTAAAGCTTACAGACGGTTTAAGAAGAGTAGTAAATAAATATTAAGCACGGAAACTAACCGTTTCTCATTTTTTTCTCAAAAAAAATTCTCTGCGGTTCTCTGCGTCTTCTCCGCAACCTCTGCGGTAAAAACGCCTGTTACTCCATAAGCAAATTACACCCTCTGATATCACTATTATCAAAGCGACCCAACACTTCAAACGAGTTATCGGAATGCAATTTTCCCAGATCCTGAGTTGCAATAAAAGAGCAAGAATTAATATTTGCTAAATCAATCACATTGATCCCGCCTGTTTTATTGATTGGTAAAAAAGAAAAAGGATCGTTCGTATCGCGGATTAGAATTTTCATCCAAGGTGGACAATTAAAAATTCCTTTTCCCTTTGAATAGGCTTGTGATAACAATTCCGTCATTCCATATTCACTGTGAATTTCATTTACTCCAAATCCAGAGCTCAAAATCGAATGTAATTCTTCCCTCACCATTTCTTTGCGCTTTCCTTTCATTCCACCTGTTTCCATAATAATGGTGTTTTTAAAATTCAATTTTTGTTTCTCAATTAAATCTAACAGAGCATACGTTACTCCAATCAACAATATTTTTTGTCCGCGTGCATCAAGTACTTTTAATTTCGAAATCAACTCATCATAATTATTCAAATAAAAACCACTATCCGGATGATTTGATTTTTTAATTAAATCTTCAACCATATAAATTAAAGAAGAACCATTTCGTTCGAGATAAGAAGGAAGCAATGCAAGAATGCAATAATCCTGAATGGTTTCATAAAAAAATTCGAAACCCTTCAGATAACTTTTTTCATAGATAGATACATCTGAAACAAAATGTTTGCTTTGAGCCATTCCAGTTGTTCCGCTGCTTGTAAAAATCAGTGCATTTCTATCAATTTCTTGAGTAGCTATTTCTTGAGTTTTAAAAAATTCTATAGGTAAAAAGGGAATTTCTTCTATTTTTTTGATGGTTTTAGGCAAAACCGACAAACCAGCCAAAAATTGAGCATAAAGCTTGCATTCCTTAGCCTGGTAAAGGAAAACAGACAAACAAAGCTCATCAAAAGCAGCTTTGGAATTTATGTCAAAAATGTCGTCTACACTAGGTTTCAAGGGTTTTTAAGCAATATTTGAGGGTTAAAATCGTTTTACTATTGCTTTCAGCAAAAATAATTATTAATTTTATGTATCAACTAAAAGAAATGAAGTATACTAAATACATATCCGTTCTATTTTTACTAGGTTTAATAATAGTGCCATCTTGCGTTAAGGAAAAAGAGTTTCCTCCTATTCCCGCTATTCAATTTCTACATTTCGATGCTTATACTCCTGATTCGGCAGATTGCGTAATTGCATTTCAAGATGGCGATGGCGATATCGGAATATTGCCTGAGGACGCTACTACGCCCAATGATTATCTATTAAAATATCTTTATAAGGATTTAACAACCGGAGTTTTTAAACCGTACGACAGCGATTTAACCACGCCTGCAATGGATACTTTGTTTTATTCATACAGAGTTCCAAATTTGACTCCTGATGGACAATACAAAGCGTTGAATGGTGAGATCAGAGCAAAATTAAGAGCTGCTCCAATTTACCACCCGGCTCATTCAATTGTGAAATTTGAAATTATATTAAGAGACAGAGCAGGGCACCTCAGCAATAGAGTGATGACGAACGAAATTATTACCAATCCTTAATAAAAAATATATAGGACAAAAAAAGGGATGATAAATAATCATCCCTTTTTTTATTTCGAAATTTTAAATTATAAAAACCAACTAAATATCCAATAAAACAATGCCCCTAAAATTGCACTAATTGGAATTGTTAATACCCATGCCCACAATAAACTAATTGTCACTCCCCATTTAACAGCCCCAACACCTTTAGTAGCACCTACTCCAATGATTGCACCTGTAATAGTATGAGTGGTAGAAACCGGAATTCCCATTTGTTCGGTTAGGAATAAAGTTGTGGCACCAGCAGTTTCAGCACACACACCTTCTAGTGGAGTTACTTTCGTAATTTTTGTACCCATTGTTTTTACAATTTTCCATCCGCCACTCAAAGTACCAATACCAATTGCCAAATAACAAGAAATAGGCACCCAATCCGGCATTGATTTAATATCTACAATTGAGCCATTTGCAACTAGGGCTGCTGCAATAATTCCCATTACTTTTTGCGCATCGTTTCCACCATGCCCAATACTAAACGCGGCTGAAGAAAGCAACTGAGAACGTTTAAACATTGTTGAGGTTCTTTTTGCAGTTGGCTCCTTAATTTTTTCGTTGTAAATAAACATCAATACGAAAAGCATTAAAGCACCCACCAAGCCCCAGCGAACTATTTTATTATCTGCTTTTTCAATTTCTTTTTTCAAATCTGCCTTAATATCAATTGTCATCGCTTTTTCAAAATCTTTCATTTTATCAGGAGCAACTGGATGTATTTCGTTCATCACAGCAACCATTTCATCAGCACCTAATTCAAAATATTTTTTTGTAAGTGGTTTTAAACTATCAACAATAGCTTGAGTTGCATTATATTCTTCCCTAAAACTAGAATCTACTTTTACTTTATTTTTTAGCTGATCGATTTTAAAATATAAATTTAATTTATCCCCTAGTTTAATTATAGTTATATCTTTCAAATCAACATTGCTTACTATTCCTTCAACAACTTTTTCTGACCCTTGAAATTCATAATCGGAAAGATATGGAGCGCTTGCAGCTGCATTTTTTTTTGCTTTTTCCAACTTATGCACTTGAGTAGAATCATGCTTAACATTAAGGGCATATTGATATTTGTCCACTTTAAAAAACTTACTCATGTTCTCATTCAGCTTGTTTTCCTGAAAACCTATAAATAAAAACCATAATAATACAGCTGATGCAGAAAGTATTCCGACTTTCAACCAAGTTTTATTTTGAATAAAAATGAGCGTAAAAAAGATGGAAATAATCATACCGATAACTGGAGCAAGTAAAATAAACAAAAGTGTTTTACCTATTTTATCGCTATCAATAATTTCCCCTAATGGCATCATACCTTTACTTAAAAAGGCGTAAGCAATTGCAGAACCAGCAAATCCACCAATAAGTGTATGCGAAGAAGAGGAAGGAATACCATACCACCACGTTAATAAATTCCACAGAATTGCAGCAATTAATCCGCTGCAAATAACCGGTAAAGAAATAAAATCAGAATAAACTGTTTTTCCAATTGTGTTGGCAACAGCGTGATCTTTAAAAATCAAGAATGCAACACAATTAAAAAATGCAGCCCACAAAACGGCTTGAAATGGCGTCAACACTTTTGTGGAAACGATTGTTGCTATTGAATTAGCGGCATCATGAAAACCGTTAATGAAATCGAAAATAAGAGCAAGGGCAATAACTATAACTAATAAACTCATTGTGTAATAGAATTAAGAATGAAAATTAAATTGAATCAAACACTAAGCATTTTTAATTAAAATAGCATTGATTACATCTGCTGCATCTTCACATTTATCAGTAGCCGTTTCTAACATCGATAAAACATCTTTCATTTTAATTACTTCCACTGCATTTTTTTCCTCTTCAAATAATTTTGCAATTGCCATATCAAAAATATCATCTGCATGATTTTCGATACTGTTGATACGAACAGTTGCTTCTTTAATTTTAGTAATGTTTCTTAAGTTTCTTAATTCTACAACAGCTACTTCAAGCTCTTCGGAACCTTTTAAAATAAGTTCCGACAATTTTACAATAGCAGGAGTCATTTCTTCTACCTTATACAACTCCATTCTCTTTGCTGCACCATGAATATAATCAACTATATCATCTATGGCAGAAACCAAATTATGAATGTCTTCACGATCAAACGGAGTAATGAAATTTAAACTCAATTGATTGAATGTTTCGTGTGTGATTCCATCGCCCACATGTTCCAATCTTTCTATTTCTCTAAAAAGTTCTTTTCTTCTATCCATAGAAGTAGTAGTTACCAGTTCTACCAATACTTTAGATGTTGCTGTAGCATTTTGAGTTGCCTGCTGAAAAAGAAGAAAAAAGATTTTGTCTTTTGGCTGAAAAAATTGGAAAATGTTTAAGTTCATTTGCTGTAAATTTTATGTTTCTGATTCGTTAATTTAATGTTACTGCAAATGTAAATGACAAAGCTCACGTTGTAGTTTGGGAAGGAATTACCTTTATGTTACTTAAATGTTAAGTTAATGTTAAGAAGCGATGCAATAGATTGATATTCAGGTAAATAAAAAAGACCATTCAAACTTTGAATGGTCTTACTCAGAATGAGAAGGGCTAATTTACTGCTTGTTCTTTTCGGTTTTGGAGCGGTGCTTCAAGACTTTAGCTTCAATATAAAAAATAATTTCTTCAGCCATATTTTTTGCTTGATCGCCTACACGTTCCAGTTTACGAATAATGGATAACAGATAAAGTGTTGCGTCAATATTATCTGGATGGCTTCGAATATAATCGGCAATAATAGTGTTCGCTTTCATATTAATATCATCCAATAATTCATCTTGCTGAAAAACCTTACGAGCCAAAGACGTATCTTCTTTATCAAAAGCTTCTAAAACTGTTTCCATCATATTGTTTGCAGCAGCATACATTTCCACTACACGGGTTATCTTCAATAATTTTGTATCAAAATTACTATCAACATTTATTACGAATTTTGCAATGCCTTCTACAATATCTCCGGTACGTTCTAAATTATTATTAATTTTTAAAACGGCTAAAACAAAACGCAGATCAACAGCAACCGGATTAAAAAGAGCAAATATGTTCTCGCAATCTCTGTCCAGCTTTAATTCATAAGCATTCACGCGTCTTTCACTTAATATAACTTCCCTGGCTAGGTCTTTATCTAACTTCAACAGCGATTCCTTGCCTTTCACCAATTGTAAATTAACCAAAGACCACATTTTCATGGTTTCGGTTTTTAATTGCTGTAATTCTATATCTAAATGACTCATTTTTTAGTTTAAAGATTAAAGTTAGAAAAGTTTAAAGTTTTTTTAAATAAATACTATCCGAATCTACCAGTGATATAATTTTGTGTGCGTTCTACTTTTGGATTTGTAAAAATTGTTTTTGTATTATCATATTCGATCAGTTCGCCCATATAAAAAAATGCAGTAGTATCACTTACTCGTCCAGCCTGCTGCATATTATGTGTTACAATTACGATGGTGTACTTTGTTTTTAATTCATAGATAAGTTCTTCTACTTTAGCTGTGGATATTGGATCCAAAGCAGAAGTCGGCTCATCCATTAAGATGATGGATGGTTGAATTGCGAGAGCTCTTGCAATACACAAGCGTTGTTGCTGTCCTCCTGAAAGTTCGAATGCTGATTTCTTTAATTTATCTTTTACTTCATCCCACAATACAACCTGCTTGATGGATGTTTCAACTCTTTCTTCAATAAACTTTTTATCTGATATGCCATTCACTCTTAATCCATAAGCCACATTTTCGAAAATAGTTTTTGGAAATGGATTTGGTTTTTGAAATACCATTCCTACTTTCTTTCTAAGACTATCTACGTTCATCCCTTTCGCATAAATATCATCTCCGTCAATCAGCACTTGGCCTCCTATTTTTGTATTGTCTATCAGATCATTCATTCTGTTGAACAATCGCAAATAAGTGGATTTACCACAACCTGAAGGACCAATTAGGGCCGTTACTGTATTTTGCTTAATAGCAATGTTAATGTTTTTCAGAGCTTGAGCCGGCCCATAAAAAAAATCAACATTTTTTGATTCAATTTTATACATATTTATTCGTTTTTCCATTTCCCCCTCTCCAAATGGAGAAAGGGTTAAGGGGTGAGCGTTAATTCATTTTAACTTTATTACCAAAATATTTTCGCAATCCATTAGCAAGCAGATTGGCAATTAATACAATTATAATTAATACCAAAGCTGTGCCGTATGCAATTGGTCTGGATTCTTCAATATTGGTTCCACTAGTTGAAATCACATACAAGTGATATGGCAATGCCATTGCCTGATCAAAAATGCTGGTTGGAAGTTTTGGCAAAAAATAGGCGGCAACGGTAAATAAAATAGGGGCTGTTTCACCGGAAACTCTTCCTATAGATAAAATTAATCCGGTAATGATATTTGGAAATGCAATTGGCAATACAACTCTTCGTGTAGTTTCCCATTTACTAGCTCCCAATCCCAAACTGGCATGGCGGAAAGTATTATCAACTGCTTTTAATGCTTCTTCTGTAGTACGAATCACAACTGGTAATGCTAACAATCCTAAGGTTAATGAACCGGCTAAAATGGAATCACCAAAGCCAAGCTTATTTACAAATAAGGACATTCCGAATAATCCGAACACAATGGATGGAATACCCGATAAATTATTTGTCATTTGCTTGATGATCTTTTTTATGATCCCATCCTTCACATATTCATTCATAAAAATTGCTGCCATTACTCCAATCGGGAAAGCAAAAATCATACTGCCTGCCACTAAACACAATGTTCCAATTATAGCCGGATAAATCCCCCCTTTAGTCATTCCATCTTCAGGCATTTTTGTTATAAAATCCCAACTGATAGCAGAGATACCTTTGTAAACGATAAAAGATAGAATAATAAAAAGAATGGCTACAACAGAATAGCTCAGGATTCGGAAGATCCAAAACGCAACTGCTTGTTTTCGTTTTTTACTTTTTGCTAATTTATTTTCGTCAGGTAACTTCATTAATGTTTATTGTATTGTTTTCTATTCGAAATAAATTCAACCGTGAGATTAATAAACAATGTGATCAAAAACAGTATACATCCTAGTGCGAACAATGCCTGATAATGTAATCCACCGTTTGGAGCCTCGCCTAATTCGGCTGCAATGGTAGCTGGAATTGTTCTAACCGGTTCTAGAATGGAATGAGGGATGACTGCCGCATTACCTGTCACCATTAGTACAGCCATGGTTTCACCAATAGCACGACCAATGCCAAGAATGGCTCCTGCAGAAATTCCTGAAATGGAATAGGGTACAACAACTTTATAAATTGTTTGCCATTTACTTGCCCCTAAAGCTAAACTTGCTTCTTTCATTGCACGCGGAGTATTGCGCATGGCATCTTCCGAAATAGTAATGATAGTTGGCAGCGCCATGATTCCAAGAATAATACTTCCAGCCAATCCAGTCTCCCCAACAGGCAGGTCAAATGTTTTTTGAATAAGAGGAACGATGATCACTAATCCAAAAAATCCATATACAACAGAAGGAATTCCAGCTAATAGTTCAATAAGAGGTTTCATGATCCTGCGGACATTATCGCTTGCAATTTCGCTCATGTAAACTGCTGCTGCTAATCCCAATGGTAATGCCAATAAAATTGCACCCAAGCTTACCCATAATGTTCCTAAAATCAAGGGTAAAACTCCTAGTTGAGCTGCCGGCTGGGCAGTTGGAAACCACTCTTCTCCAGTAAAAAATTCTTTCAAAGAAACTTTATCAATGTCTATTTCTTTCCCTTTGAAATCTTTTGCTAAATATTTATCCGGGAAAAATGCAATTACTCCCTGCAAGCTATCAATTAAACGATTGATACATGTTGGCAACCCTTCAAAATTTTCACCAATCTCCGCATCCGAATAATAATTGGAAATATCTTCTAAACGAAACAAAATAATTGAATCGGATTTTCCTCCAATTTCTTTCCAGTGAGTAATTTTCTGATCGTAAATATTCTTAATTTGCTCGGGAGAAATTTTTTGAACAGTGTTGTTCTTATTCACAGCAATTACATAACCTTCTTCCACCGGCTTTTTGCCAAATACACCCAAGCCTTCTTTGAAAAGAAACACTACAATCAACAAAACAGTTAAACTGGTAACTGTTCCGCTCAACATCAACAGGCCTTCAACAAATTTTTCTGAAAATTTTTTATAAAAGGGTTTCACACAATTCAATCTTAATTTGCATCACAAAGTTATGGTTGGAAGACTTACCAAGAGTTCTTTTATCGTTATGCTTATATCAACTCAATGTTAAATTAAAGTAGCCTAAAATGCAAAATGATCACTCCTTATTTGAAGTGACCATTTCAGGTTATTTATTACTTAAAGGTTATTGAATAGGAACATATCCAATTTCTGCAACAATTTTTTGACCAGCTTCCGACAGAGCGAAATCAACGAAAGGCTTTACTTTTGCTTCATTTGTTTTATCATAAATATAAAACAAGGGTCTGGAAATAGGGTAAGTCTTATCTTTTGCAGCAGCAATACTCGGAGCAACATACGTTTTTCCTTCATCGTAAGAAACTGACAATTGCTTCACATCTTTTGTTTCATAAGCTAAACCAACATAACCAATGGCTCCTTTAGTTTGTCCTACCGATTGCACAATGGCACCTGTAGCCGGCATACTCAATACAGTGGTTGCATAATTTTTCTTGTTTAAAACATGTTCTTTAAAAAACTCGTATGTTCCTGAGCTGGACTCTCGAGAGTATGCTACAATTTTTTCATTAGCACCACCTACATCTTTCCAATTAGTGATCTCGCCTGTAAATATTTTCTCTAATTGCTCTCTTGTAAGTTGAGAAACTTTGTTTTCCGGATGGACAATAACGGATAATGCATCATAAGCAATAATGGTTTCCGTCATATCTTTTTTTGCTTCAGAAAATTTTAATTTTTCTTCTGTTTTCAGATCTCTTGACGACATGGCTATATCGGTAGTTCCATCGATCAATGCAGTAATACCAACCCCGGAACCACCACCTACAACTGTAATAGATGCAGTGGAATCCTTTTTCATATACTCTTCAGCTTCCTTTTGTCCAAGCGGCAAAACCGTATCACTTCCTTTTAAGGTAATCGCTGTTTTTTGAACTGCTTTCGTTTCTTCAGTTTCCTTTGTTTCACTTCCGCAACTCATTAATCCTAAAACAGGGATCAGTAAAAGTGCTATTGTTTGTTTTTTCATTATTTTTTTGATTAAATTATTTTACAAAACTATAAAGATAGCACCACAATTGTGTTAATAAGAAATTATCCTTGTGTTAATTTAACATATTGAATGCTCAATTACTTTAAAAATTAAATTGTGCCTGTAAGCGCAAAAGACTTCCTTTTTGTCTATTGAATTGTAGCTTATAGTCTTCGAATCTGCGTTCTGATATAGTATACATGGCAACGAACTCAAAGTTTTTTATAGGCTGCCACTCAATTCCAAATTCGGATTCATTCACTGTGTAACTTCTGGCATCCAATTCATGTTTTTTTCCACCATCATAATAATGCACACGAACAAATGGAATCAACAATTGCTTTTTGAATTTAATCATCCATGATGCTGTTAAATATCCACCTTTAAGTTCCTGAGTTTGTATGGAATCATTTTTAGGATTGAATTCCGGTCCGATTCCGACATTATATTCAGCCTGAATCCCGAACGGCTTCGGATACAATACAAAACTGGCTGCTGCACGCTGATCCGTGTATGAAAAATCTTTGTTTTCTCCTTTTACTCCTGTTGATCTGCTTTCGACCACATATTTTCCTGTATAACCCTGAACTCCTGCTTCAATAATCTGATTACCAATCTGCAGCGGATAAGATAAACGCGCAACAATATGCGGATCCTGATTTGCATCCGTTTTATTGGCGGTCTGACCGGTGAACGCTCCAATCCCTAAAACTCCGTAATCACCACTTCCTTTAAGCCCATCATTTACAAGTGAAGCAAATAAGGCTCTAGTTTTTGCAGGAGCCCAATAAAAAAACACTCCCAGATCACGCTCATTTGCCACAGCACTGTTCAATGCGTCATTTCTATCTAAAGGCAAACGGTTTTGACTCGATTGTAAATTTTCAAATCCGAAGGGTATCTTACTTTGCCCAACGCGAAACCTGAATTCTTTCTTAGCATCCAGAGATAGATCAAAATAAGCATCTCTTAGCTGAGCAAAATTATTGACTCCTGTGGATGGTGAAGAAGCAAAATCGGGCTGAATATAGATGTATACACGTTCATGAACATTACCACTAAAGATAATTCGCATTCGTCTAATAGATATTCCACCATTTCCCCACGACTTATCTCCTTGCTCATTCTTCAAGGAGTCGTTGGTTTCTAGGAATCTATTATACCTAAACTGAGCATAGCCACGTATTGCTATTTGATCATACCACTTTTTAGGGGTTTCTTTAGATGTCTCCTTTACTTGTTCCTTGATAATAGTAACAGAGTCCTTTTTCAATTCTTGTGAATATCCTGACGCAGTCACTATGAACAGCAACGTACATGTTAATAAAAGCTTTCTTTTAAAGTTCATTTTTGTTAATTTATGGTTAATATAACTTTATCTGGGGCAAATGTATTAGGGAGTTTGCAGGAAAATGTTATCCCAATGTTAAGGTTGTGTAAATAATTAACATGTAATTAACACAGTAAGTCTCCAATAGTATACTGAGACTAATTACAAGTACCGAATGGTACTATTTTAAAATCTATGATAGAAAGGTTTTCTATTTAAATGTTTTTTGCAAGGGCATATTATTTAGTCGATGCCAAATCAAAGAGAATAGAATGCCTCATTAAATATAAAATCTCTATTTAATACTTGAAAAAACCAAATCTTCAAGAAATGAAACTAGTTTTTTTTCATCCTTTGAGGTTCCAAAGTCAGTAA
Source organism: uncultured Chitinophaga sp. (assembly GCA_964456225.1). GTDB lineage: Bacteria > Bacteroidota > Bacteroidia > 2-12-FULL-35-15 > 2-12-FULL-35-15 > 2-12-FULL-35-15. Next base: position 12,331 of record CAYWAV010000095.1, read on the forward strand.
GTGATGGCAGGTTTTGCATATAATACTTCTGAGAATGCGCCATCTCTATTATAGTAGAAGCAAGTGAATGAGGATATTTATATTTTGGGTTGTACTCAATAATAAAATTTGCGATTCTTGCACATAAATCTTTATACGGTTTAAACAATTTGGCTTTGTTATCCTCTGCTACATGTTTCGTCAAAAATGATTTGGCACCTTCAGCCATTACAATTTCATTTAAAATTTTTTCATTTATGTGTTCGGTCGAAATATCATCTTCAACCGGAGAAGCCAGAAGCACAATCGCTTTTTTGATTTTTTTTTCAGGGCTATTGATATTATTTGTCTGAAACATTAACCGATACTCGACCCAACTCCAATACCATTCTACAATATATATCAGTACACGGTGTTTGTTCTCAAAATAGCGATAAACACCGGTTTCTGTAGTATTTATTTCCTCTGCTAATTTTTTGAAAGTAAAGGCCTCAAACCCAATTTTATGAATAAGAACAATACTATGTTTTATAATGTTCCTACCTAATTCTGTTTCTTCAGGATTACGGAGAAATAGCTTTTCATTCATCTTTATTTTCAGAGACAGTTCCATTTTACACTTTTTTAACAAATGTAATAATATTTTTAATGATAGTAATACTATTTATTAAAATAA
>CAYWAV010000096.1:0-10697 GCA_964456225.1 uncultured Chitinophaga sp.
CTTGGTCTATTCCTAATCGAATTAGATTTTTCCTTTTTCGTTCAGGCTTTTTCCACACTCATTACAAAAATTGTAAAATTCAGGATTAAACAAGTAGAAGAGAAAGATAAGAAAGTCCTAAAACAAAGGATTCGGCATCCAAAAAGGGGAAATCCATCTCAAAGTCGGCTTCAAAAGAGGGCAAAAAAAGTTGAAAACTATTCCTACATAAACTTTCATTTTCCGTCAATACTTTCATACCTTTATATCACTTTAGGGGTGTCCTCCCGATTATTGGAGAACTGAGAAATACCCTTTGAACCTGATGCAGTTAGTACTGCCGAATGGCGAGGTAACACTCGCCATCGCGAATTTACCTCGCAAGGAAAAAGTAAATGGTTTTCTATCCTCAGCCATTCCTAAAGTATAAACGATTATGGAATGGAAATTACAATCAACAATCAAGTAAAAAATTTAAGCGGACAAAGCAGTCTGACTGTTCAGCAATTGCTTAACATGGAGATTCCTGACAAGCAGAAAGGGATTGCCATTGCTATTAATAATTCTGTTGTTCCAAAAACAGAATGGGAAACAAAAACAATTTCAAACAACGATTCTATACTAATTATTAAAGCCACTCAAGGCGGATAAATTCAATTAAAAAAATCAACTATGAAAAAAACGGAAGTAATACCAAGCGAAAAAACCATCACGACAACTCCTTTTCCAAATTCTAAAAAAGTATTTGTAAAAGGGGAATTGCACAACATAAATGTGGCGATGCGTGAAATAACCCTCTCTGATACGCAATCAAACGGTAAAAGTATTGCTAAAAACAAACCGGTTGTTGTGTATGATACCAGCGGATTGTATACTGATGTGAATGCAACGATTGACATTCAAAAAGGTCTTCCACGCTTACGTGAAGAATGGATATTGAAACGTGGTGATGTGGAACAGTTGGATGACATCAGTTCGGATTACGGTCACGAACGTATGGCTAAAAAAGAAATTGATCATTTGCGTTTTCAGCACATTCAAAAACCTTTCCGTGCAAAAAAGGGAGCGAATGTTTCTCAAATGCATTATGCAAAACAAGGAATCATCACCGCAGAAATGGAATACATTGCCATTCGTGAAAACCAGATGATAGATAAATTAAATTCGGTTGGACATCAACATGCAGGAAATAGTTTTGGAGCCAATACTCCTAAAACTCATATTACTCCTGAGTTTGTAAGAGATGAAGTTGCAATGGGTCGCGCTATCATTCCTAACAATATCAATCATCCGGAAAGTGAACCAATGATTATCGGAAGAAATTTTTTAGTGAAGATAAATGCAAACATTGGAAATAGTGCTGTTACATCTAGCATCGAAGAAGAAGTGGAGAAAGCAGTTTGGGCTTGTCGTTGGGGCGCTGACACCATTATGGATTTATCAACCGGAAAAAACATTCACGAAACACGCGAGTGGATTATTCGTAACTCTCCTGTTCCAATTGGAACGGTTCCCATTTATCAAGCACTTGAAAAAGTAAATGGAAAAGCAGAAGATTTAACTTGGGAACTTTTCCGTGATACCTTAATTGAACAAGCAGAGCAAGGAGTAGATTATTTTACGATTCATGCCGGAGTATTATTGCGTTATGTTCCGCTGACAGCAAAACGAGTAACTGGAATTGTTTCCCGTGGCGGTGCAATTATGGCGAAATGGTGTTTGGCGCATCACAAAGAAAATTTCTTGTACACACACTTCGAAGAGATTTGCGAAATAATGAAAGCATACGATGTTGCCTTTTCGTTGGGCGATGGATTGCGCCCTGGTTCCATTGCAGATGCAAACGATGCAGCACAATTTGCAGAACTGGAAACATTAGGAGAGCTTACAAAGATTGCTTGGAAGCACGATATTCAAACAATGATTGAAGGCCCTGGTCACGTTCCAATGCATTTGATAAAAATAAATATGGAGAAACAATTGCAAGAATGTCAAGAAGCTCCATTTTATACATTAGGGCCATTGACAACCGATATTGCTCCCGGTTATGATCACATCACATCCGGAATTGGTGCTGCAATGATTGGCTGGTTTGGTTGTGCGATGTTGTGTTACGTAACTCCAAAAGAACACTTGGGATTACCGAATAAAAAAGATGTAAAAGACGGAGTAATTACTTATAAAATTGCCGCACATGCTGCTGATTTAGCTAAAGGACATCCGGGAGCACAAATTCGTGACAATGCTTTGAGTAAAGCACGTTTTGAATTCCGCTGGGAAGACCAATTTAATTTATCGCTTGATCCAGATACTGCAAGAGAATTTCATGATGAAACTTTACCAGCAGAAGGAGCAAAGACTGCACATTTCTGTTCGATGTGCGGACCGCATTTCTGCTCCATGAAAATTACTGAAGACGTTAGAAAATATGCAGAGGAAATTGGAATGACGGGTGATGAGTCTTTGGAAAAAGGAATGGCAGAAAAAGCAAATGAGTTTACGAGTTCAGGAAGTGAAATTTATTCGTAATGAAAATTATTGTTGTTTCAAATCCTAATGTTGTTGAAGGCGAAGCAGATGTTATAAATGCTTTGTTTAATGAAGGATTGGAGCTGTTTCATTTACGAAAACCTGATTATTCAGAAAATGAATTGATTGAATTGATTGAAAAAATAAATGCAGCATATCATTCAAAAATAGCTTTGCATCAACAGCATCAATTGGCAGAAAGATTTAAAATAAATAGAATTCATTTTCCTGAATCAGAACGATTAAAATTAAAGGAGGAAGAATTGGTAAACTTAAAATCAAAAGGATTTACACTTTCGACTTCTATACATGAATTGACTGAATTGAACTTATTATCAGAAGCGTTTGAGTATTCGTTTTACGGACCAGTGTTTGAAAGCATTTCGAAAAAAGGATATCAGCCTAAAACTGAAATTCAGGTTCCGAAAAATAAAAAAATAAAACTCATTGCTATTGGAGGAATTACTCCGAATAAAATAAAAGAAGTAAAAGAACTAAATTTTGATGGAGCTGCTTTGCTTGGTTCAATTTGGGGAGACACAAAAAAGGCAATCGATACATTTAGAGAATGCAGCAAGAACGTAAATATGTAATGAGTATTGCCGGCTTCGATCCTTCGGGTGGAGCTGGATTGTTGGCTGATATTAAAACAGTTGAACAACATAAAGTGTATGGACTGAGTGTGAGTACTGCAACAACTTTACAAACGGAAAACAAATTTTATTCGGTTGAATGGGAAAAGATAGAGGCTGTTTTAAAAAGTGTGGACGTATTACTAGATTCATATCCTGTTCAGATAATAAAAATTGGGGTTGTTCCATCATTTGAATATTTATCGCAATTGGTTTCACACATTAAAAATAAAAATGCAGAAATAAAAATAGTTGTTGATCCGATTATTAAATCGAGCACCGGATTTGATTTTCAGAAAACAATTGACAAAAAATACTTGATTACTGTTTTAAAAAATGTGTATTTGATTACGCCTAATATGCAAGAAGCAATGCTTTTAACAAACACATCTGATTCAAAAGAAGCCGCAAAGCAACTTTCGGAGCACTGTTCTGTTTTGTTAAAAGGCGGACATAATGAAAAGGAAGCAGGAGTTGATTATTTATATATGAATGGAGAATGTCTCGAATTGAAACCAAGTATAAACAATCTATCAGCAAAACACGGCTCCGGATGTGTATTGTCTGCAGCCATTGTTGCCAACTTGGCGCTAGGAGAAGATTTAAAAACAGCTTGTCAAAAAGCGAAAAAATATGTTGAACAATTTTTAGGAAGCAATTCATCATTATTAGGATTTCACAATGTATAGCAAATTACAATACATATCACAAGGCGAAACGGCTGTTGAACAACTCAATAATATTCAAGAAGCGTTAAATGCTGGTTGCGACTGGGTACAATTACGTTTTAAGAACGCAAATGCAGAAGAGTTGCTTGCTGTTGCTACAGAAGTAAAAGCACTTTGCAAAAGTTTTAATGCAACATTTATTATAAACGATAATGTTGAACTAGCAAAGAGAATTGATGCTGATGGCGTTCATCTAGGATTAAGTGATGAATCACCAATTGTGGCAAGAACCATTTTAGGCGAAGGAAAGATTATTGGAGGAACCGCAAACACTTTACAGGACGTGTTAAAACGTGTCGAAGAAAAATGTGATTACGTTGGTTTGGGGCCACTTCGGTTCACAAGCACAAAAAAACAACTGAGTCCGATTTTAGGAACAGAAGGATTTGCAAGTATCATGTCGGAATTAAAAAACAAAGAAATTCACACACCTGTTTACGCAATCGGAGGAATTGTTGCTGAAGATATTTCTGACTTAATGAACACAGGAGTTTATGGAATTGCTGCTTCAGGAATCATTACGAATCATCCAGATAAAAAAGTATTAATTGAACAACTAAAAAATCGTTTACATGCAACTACTTAATATCGCAGGAAAAGAATTTAAGTCGCGCTTGTTTTTAGGAACAGGAAAATTCGGCTCTGCAAAACAAATGGAAGCCGCAGTATTAGCTTCCGGCTCCGAATTGGTCACTGTCGCACTTAAGCGGGTAGACTTGGAAACCGACACCGATCAGTTATTGTCGCATTTGATGCATCCTCATATTAATTTGTTGCCAAATACATCAGGGGCAAGAAACGCGAAAGAGGCAATTTTTGCAGCACAACTTGCACGAGAAGCTTTGGAAACAAATTGGTTGAAATTAGAAATTCATCCCGACCCAAAATATCTAATGCCGGATGCGATCGAAACATTAAAAGCAACAGAGGAATTAGCAAAAATGGGGTTTATCATTTTACCATACATCCACGCAGATCCTGTTTTGTGTAAACGATTGGAAGATGTTGGTACAGCTGCAGTAATGCCATTAGGTTCACCAATAGGAACAAACAAGGGACTAAAAACAATCGATTTTTTAGAAATTATTATTGAGCAAAGCAATGTTCCTGTAATTATTGATGCAGGAATTGGAAGTCCGTCTGATGCAGCAAAAGCAATGGAATTAGGAGCAGATGCGGTTTTGGTAAATACAGCAATTGCAGTAGCAGGAAATCCAACAGCTATGGCAGCAGCATTTAAAATGGCGGTTGAAGCAGGAAGAATGGCATACGAATCAAGTTTAGCAAAACAGTTAAATCATGCAATGGCAAGTAGTCCATTAACTTCTTTTTTAAATGAATAAAGGTTGCTCGCAGGTTTTCGCAGAAAAAATATTAAAAGAAAAGAAATAAAAAAAAGAACACCCAGATCAGCGAAAATCCGCGAAATCTGCGAGCAAAAAACGATGCATACTTTCAAAGACATATTTCAATCCCACAACTGGGAAGAACAAAAATCCTCCATTTACGCTAAAACTGCGAAAGATGTAGAACATGCTATTGCTTGTTCCAAACGAACATTAGAAGATTTTAAAGCATTGATTTCCCCTGCTGCAGTTCCTTACATAGAACAAATGGCTCAGCTAAGCAATGCGCTTACTCAAAAGCGTTTCGGGAAAACGATTCAGATGTACGCTCCGATGTATTTAAGTAATGAGTGTAATAATATTTGTACCTATTGTGGTTTTAGTTTCGACAATAAAATAAAACGTAAGACACTTACTGATGCAGAAATTTTAAAAGAAGTAGAGGTGTTAAAAAACAACGGCTTCAATCACATCCTTTTAGTCACAGGCGAAGCAAATAAAACTGTTCATGTCGATTATTTTAAAAAAGCAATCGTATTAATCAAATCGCAATTTGCAAACATTTCCATTGAAGTACAACCATTAGAAACAGAAGAATACAAAGAATTGCACGATGCAGGTGTTTATTCTGTTTTGGTATATCAGGAAACGTATCACGAAGAAGTTTATAAAAGCTATCATCCAAAAGGGAAAAAATCAAACTTTTTTTATCGCATGGAAACGCCCGATAGAATTGGTATTGCTGGCATTCACAAAATAGGATTGGGAGTTTTATTAGGTTTAGAAGATTGGCGAACAGATTCTTTCTTTAATGCTTTGCATTTGGATTACCTCCAGAAAAAATACTGGCAAACAAAATTTTCTGTTTCATTTCCACGCATGCGGCCAGCTGAAGGAATTATCGAACCGAATGTAATTGTAAGCGACAAAGAATTGGTTCAATTGATTTGTGCCTATCGTTTATTTAACGAAGATGTTGAATTATCCATTTCTACACGCGAATCAGAAAAATTCAGAAACAACATTATTCCATTAGGAGTAACGAGTATGAGTGCGGGTTCAAAAACAAATCCCGGGGGCTATGCGGTTGAACCTGATTCGCTGGAACAATTTGAAATCAGTGATGAAAGAAGCGCACAAGAAATCTCAAAACTAATAAGTGAAAGTGGATACGAGCCCGTTTGGAAAGATTGGGATAAAACCTTGGCATAATCGTGAGCAAATTTACCAAAGAAGAATTGATTCGTTACAACAGGCAAATGATTTTGCCTGAGATTGGAATAAAAGGTCAGGAAAAACTTTCTTCTGCAAAAGTATTAGTTATTGGTGCAGGAGGATTGGGTTGTCCTGCCCTGCTCTATTTATCTGCAGCAGGAATTGGAACCATTGGTGTAATTGATTTTGATGTAGTTGAATTACACAATTTACATCGTCAGATTTTATATTCTACAGATGATGTAGGAAAACCAAAAGCATTAATTGCTGCTGAAAAATTAAAAAAACAAAATCCTCATTCCAACATTCTTATTTTTAATGAACTGCTTTCTGAAACAAATGCAGAAAAAATAATTTCTCAATTTGATATTGTTGTAGACGGCTCCGATAATTTCTTAACTCGTTATTTAGTAAACGATACTTGTGTGAAATTAAATATTCCATTAGTATACGGAAGCATTTTAAAATTCGAAGGACAAGTGGCTGTATTCAATTGCAAAGGAAGTAAAAACTTAAGAGACATATTCCCTGAACCACCCAATGCTGAAGATGTTCCGAACTGTGATGAAAATGGAGTGTTGGGAACTTTGCCAGGAATTATTGCAACAATGATGGCGCAGGAAACTCTGAAATTGATTTTAGGGATGGAAGTTTTAAAAAACCAACTTTTGATTTTCGATACGAGAAACTGGGGGCTCACGAAATTGGCTTTCTAGGTTTTTGCTCGCAGATTTCACAGATTTTCGCAGATAAAAATAAATTTAAAATTTTAGATTATCCGTTTATACTTGGATAGTTTTAGTAAAACATTTTAGTATTGCATTCTTAAATTTTTATTTATGAATGAGAACGATATTACTTATATTTTAAGAGGTGCAATTTTTAAAGTATATAACACTTTAGAACCAGGATTATTAGAATCTGTTTATGAAGCCGCTTTAAAGCATCAATTGATTAAAGACGGAGTGGTTGTAGAAACTCAAGTTCCAATTCCGGTAATTTATGATGATGTGAAATTAGAGTTGGGGTTTAGACTTGATTTATTACTAAACAATAAAGTAATCGTTGAAATAAAATCTGTTGAGATATTGGCTCCAGTTCATCACAAACAATTACTTACTTATTTAAAACTAACTGGGAAAAAACTGGGCATACTGATCAACTTTAATACTGATAACATTGCGAGTGGAATAACGAGAATCGTTAATAATTTATGATTAGTCTCCGAAAAAGGTTGCTCGCAGATTTCGCGGATAGGCGCAGATAAATAAAAAAAAATATTGTGGTTCTTGAATTAAAAGAATTACGCCTAGTAAAAACTTAGGAAACAGTTGCCGCAAGCATAGAACACTCTAACAACAAAAAAGAATCCGCGAAAATCTGCGAGCCAAAACCGGATGCCCCTAATGTGAACTCTCTTGCTTAACTGCTACTGGAGGCTCCATCACATGTCCACAATTTTTACAGGTTCTCAAATCAGCATTCCCATAAAAATGAGCAAACGTTTCTTGAAACTGTGTCATGATATTCGTGAGCTTGAATTTTTTATCGAACAAAGGAGTATTGCATTTTTCACAAAACCACATTAGCCCGTCTTGCTCACCCTCTCTGCGTTTACGTTCCATTACCAAACCAATAGTGTTAGCTCCACGAACGGGATTATGTGGAACACGAGGAGGCAATAAAAATATATCTCCTTCTTTAATTGGAACATCAACTGCTTTTCCATCTTCTTGAATTTTCACCATGATGTCTCCTTCTAATTGATAGAAAAATTCTTCGCTTTCATTGAAGTGATAATCTTTTCTAGCATTTGGACCACCAACTACCATCACAATAAATTCGGTGTCTTCATATACCACTTTATTTCCTACAGGTGGCTTAAGGAGATGACGATTGTCATCAATCCATTTTTTGAAACTAAACGGGCGTATGATCATATTATAAATATTTTAAAATTTAACAGTTAACTGAAATGCATATACTCTTGGAGGCTGAATATCCATGGGTCTTCCCATCACCTCTCGGTTAAACATATTGTTGACAATGAATGAAAGTTTTGCAGTTTTATTTAGTTGATAAGAAAGTCGGTAATCAAAAATATAATCCCCTTGATTATGAGATGCACGATATTCTTTTACTCCTGGAAAAAATACCACAAAATAAGAATCCACATTTTCCATAAAGCTATTTGCACGAAGACTCAGTCCCATCGCTATTTTTTTATATCCCAATTCAACATCTCCTTTTCCTGTATGCTTATATCTGTATTTAAGTAAATTATTTTTTGTTGTGTTAAAAGCAGAATCTTTTGCTAAATCAAAATCAGTTTGAATGGCATCGATATAAGTATATCCTAGCAACATTGAAACATTTATTGGCCCCATTTTACCAGAACCTAACAACGAAACATCGATCCCTTTAATTCGGGTATTACCAATGTTTTTAGATTGAAATCCAACACCATAAGTAGGAGGAACAAATGGCCCGTACAACCCAAAAGTAAATTCCATCATATCATGATATTCAGTCCAAAAAGCTGCAACATCGAAATAACCCTTCCACTCACCCAATCGAAGACCTTGCTTAAATCCTATTTCACTGCTCCATCCACTTTCTGGTCTTAAACTGTCGTTCGGATAAATATCCAATCCGCCTGCACTTGTCTGAATATATTTTTCTGCAACCGAAGGAAATCTAAATCCTTGTCCAAATGAAGCTCTGACATAAGTTGCTTTAAACAAATGATAATTTGCTCCTGCACGAAAAACCGGTTTTACTTTCGATTGTTTTGCGATTGGTTTTGATTGATCCATAAACAAATAAACATCTTCTTTTGTCTCCACGGAATCGGTTTTAAAATATTCTCCTCGTATTCCAAATGAAAGATTTAGTTTTTTCCATTTTTTATCGACCTGAGTAAACAAAGAAGTGTTAGTGCTGAAATGCGTTCCGTAAAGCGAACCCGAATGTACTTCATTGTAATTACACACCGCTCCTATTGTCCAAGTCAATCCATTTTCAAACCGTTTTTGAAATTGGTATTCTGAATAATACACATCCGCTGTTGATTCTTGGTTAGTATTATTTGTATTGATTGTTCTAAAGAAGCGACCTCTTAATGTATGTCTTGAATTATTTTTTGTTTGGTAAGTAACAAATGGGTCAATGTTAGTTCGGTAAGTAATGTAATGACTCAAATCTCCACCTGATGGACGATACGCTCCGGAATCAGCATTTTCCCATGTCAGGAATAAGCCTCCTTTTGTGCGAATGGTATTTGCATTCACTCCAACTTGTAAGCCTTGCAATTTACCTTTGAAACGATAACGCAAATTTGTATTTACACGATAGCGTTGTTCTGTTTCCAAATAACGATATCCTTCATCGCTGTATAAATTTCCACCGACAACAATATCAAACTGTTTTATTTTTTGTGCATGATAAAAATTCATTCCCCCATAAGTTGGATTCGTATCACCCCACCACCAAGCCAAAGAACTGCGTCTTGGTTTATCATATACGCCACCATAAAAATGAATTTTGGTTTCCGGTTCATCCTTTGCATAAGCCGTTCTAAAATTAATTACTCCATTCATTGCCGAAGAACCAAATAAAGCTGATGAAGCACCTTTGATAACTTCTATCTGTTCGCAATTTTCCACCGGAAGAAAAGTCCATTTCACATCTCCTGCATCGGCAGTTAACATCGGCATTTCATCCACCATAACTAAAACCCTGCTCCCTGCTCCGTAACTAAAACCGCTTCCACCTCTTATATTAGCCTGCCCATCAATCACATTCACCCCAGGCACTTGATCAACAGCGTTTTCGATGGATTGCAAGCTTTTATTTTCAATCAAGGATGGTTTTAAAACTTCCATTGAAACTGTAACTTCATTTAAATTTTGTTCAAATTTTCCTGCCGACACTACTACAATTCCTAACTCTTTAGAATCGCCAACCAAAACAATGTCATTTGAAAGGGTATCATTAGCTTTAATATCAATCATCATCAATAGACTTTTAAATTCTAACGATTTGAATTCTACTTTATGTTTACCTTCTATTGTTTTAAAAAAATAATTCCCATTGATATCAGTGACCGTTCCTGTTGTATCATCAACAATTACGGAGGCCCCAACAATGGTTTCTTTGGTTTGGGAATCGGAAATCTTTCCTTTTATATATGCCTCTTGAGCAAATAAAGACCTGGCAAACAGAATAAAAAAAAGTAGAGTAAGTATTTTTTTCATTTTATTATAATT
>CAYWAV010000096.1:10797-12897 GCA_964456225.1 uncultured Chitinophaga sp.
TGGCAAACAGAATAAAAAAAAGTAGAGTAAGTATTTTTTTCATTTTATTATAATTCTTTTTCTAAATACTAAATTTTGTAGCAATTGCAGACAACTAGTAAGAAATAAACGACTACACGTTTAGATTTTAATAGATTTGCTTCAAAGAAATGACTTCAATACAAATATAGTACTTGCAAGATACTAATTAAAAATTATGGATGAAAATTTGAAATATAAAATTGCTATAAGTCTTATTCCAAACATCGGAGATGTGAGAGCAAAACGACTTGTTTCATACTGTGGGAGTGCTGAAGCGGTGTTTTCGGAAAAGAAAGCAGCATTGGAAAAAATACCAGGAATTGGAGCGGCTAATGCAAAAGCGGTATTAACACAAAAGGTATTTGATAGAGTTGATGAAGAAATAAAATTTATTGAAAAGAATAAAATTATGCCTCTCTTTTATCTCGACAAAGAATATCCAAAACGTTTAACACATTGTGAAGATAGTCCAGTGTTGTTATATTTTAAAGGAAAAGCAAACTTAAATTCAGAAAAAGTAATCAGCATTATTGGAACACGCGAAGCAACAGATTATGGGAAACAAATGTGTGAAAAATTAATCGCAGATCTTGCTCCATACAATCCGATAATTGTTAGCGGCTTAGCATACGGCATAGACATTTGTGCACACAAAGCTGCAATGGAAAATAACTTGGCAACTGTTTGTGGATTGGGACATGGCTTGGATAAAATTTATCCTGCTGTTCACAAATCGTACGCTGAAAAAATGTTGGAAAATGGTGGTTGGTTAAGCGACTTCACCAGTGGCGTGAGTCCAGACAGGGAAAATTTTCCAAGAAGAAACAGAGTTGTAGCCGGGATGTCAGATGCTACCATTGTGATAGAATCAAAAGCAGTAGGCGGCTCATTAATTACTGCTGATATTGCCAATAGCTACAACAGAGATGTATTTGCTTTTCCCGGAAGAGTGAATGATGATTGTTCGGTAGGTTGTAATAATTTAATCAAGCAAAATAAAGCTGCTTTAATTCAATCGGCTGCTGATATTATTTATATCATGGGCTGGGAACAAAAGTTAAAAAATGCTCCCATTCAAAAACAATTGTTTGTAGAATTAAAACCAGAAGAAGAAATTTTAGTGAATCTTTTAAAAGAAAAAGAAAGTGTGAATGTAGATGACATTTGTTTGTTTGCTAAAATGCCCATGAGTAAAGTCTCTTCTTTATTGCTTACTCTTGAATTTTCAGGCATTGTAAAATCCTTGCCTGGCAAGAGGTATAGATTGAATTAATCCTTCCAGTGATTGCCCTTCTCAAATGAATTAGCGCTCCAGAGGAGCGCAACATTAAAGAGCATTTGCGAAATAATTGTAAATTTTGTTTTTCAAAAAGTAGAACTAATTTCATAAAAAGAGATAGAAGTGTTTCATGAATGTAATTGACGGAAAACAGTTGAGAAAAGGAGTTGGAGTGCTCTTTTGTGATGTCACTGGGCGGAGCCTAGTAATTATTGACTATGATTTTGTAAATGCCGGAGAGTTTGATAGAAGCATATAGCTCGAGTGAATTGTTAGTATGTCTATTCTCGATTTATTTACTATTAAATAAATGATTCGATAGTTGCCCATCACTAATTCGCGAATTTTTTTGCTGTTTATTTCTGGGACTACTCTGCCTGAATTGGGCTTTGTTTCGATTATTTTAATTCGGTCTAAGAAACGCTGCACTTGAATTTTAGCGTATTTTTCAGAGTTTTTAGAAATAAATATTGCAATATTATTAATGTCAGCTAAGGCCTGATCAGTAAAATTTACTTCAACCATTTCTTTAGTTTCTTTTTTGCTTCACTAGAAGAGCTTACTTTGTTGGCCGAAGATTGCTCTAATCCAAGTTCAATTTTTTGAAGCAAAATTATTCTGTCAATCACTTCATCTACAGAAAATGTCTCTGGTAGACTTTTTAATGACTTTATTACTTTGGATTTATTTAACATAATTCTTTTCTTTCTCAAATTTACAAAAAATAAAAAGGAATTCAGAATTTTTTGATTTCTTTTGTCAAAGGCAGAAGATGGCACCTACTGGGGTACTAATTAGTT
>CAYWAV010000097.1:0-12832 GCA_964456225.1 uncultured Chitinophaga sp.
GTAACGGGAAACTTTCGCTTCCCGTTATATTCTATATATTAATCAACTACTAACCATTTCCTAGTACAATAGTTACTTTTTGAGTTGTAGAACGCTCGAGCACAATTGGCGCAACTCCATCGGCTGAGTCACTTACAATTTCAAACATGTAATAGAAGCTATCTATTCCTGCTGGAACTCCTCCAGATTGCTCAAAATATGTGTATGAAAATACTTGAGATTGTGCTGCACTAGATGATGTTACTGCAGCAATTCCACGAGTTGGTCCTGTATTAGGCTCGTTAGGATAATTACCTGTTTGCATAGATGGCATAGTAGCTGGTAACTTATTCCCAAATTTATTTACAAGGTACAAACGCACTTGAGATTCCTGATAATGCGATCTATCGTATTGAAGCATTGGAATAATATCGATAATAAATTCTTTTGCAGCAGAAGCTCTAACTGCTACATCCACATCTTTTGCAAATGCATAATCACCTAAGCTATATTCTGCATAAAAAGGAACAGCCAATGCTGGAACACCGAGCTGCTGAGCTTCAGTTGGATGCGCAATTTCATCACACTCACAATCGCAACAGCATAAATAAGGCAAAGAAAAATCTGCAATTACTTGATCTGCTTCTATAGCTATTTTTTGAATAGGAACAGCTGGCAAAGCAATGTCTTGTGCCACCAAACCATAATTTAAAACCAAGGCATCATTTTGTGCAAGTACAATCTGATCTTCTCTTGTCATAACAGGTTTTGCTCTAATGCGGTCAGAGTCTATTCTTACCTCATTAACAATTCTTGTTTGATTCACAACAAAATTTCTCTTTATTGGATCAACAGCAATAGCATTTCCAGGGTATACAAGAATAAATGTTCCCCCAGGTTGAACTCCTGCTTTATGGTCCACTCCAGGATGTTTTTTAATGAAGTTGGAGAACACCGTCATATCACCAGCTTTTAACTTATTTATTCTGTATTGTAATGAATAATTAACAAAGGTTAAACTTTTGAATTTCGGGTCGGTGATAAATCGTTCCAGCAAACCAACCACCTCTGTCCAATATGCTGACAAATCCATAAAAAGATCAGCCGTGTTTTTAACTTTTGTTGCACGTATGATTATATCCAGCATTTGATTAAATCCAACTTTTACATCTATTGCTGCTTGTAGTGCAGTAAAATAGTTTTGAATAAATCCAGGGGTTGAATTTGCAATTACACCCGTATATCCAAATTGAAAATTGGTGATATTGAAAGGCAGCTGTCCATTCAAAATGTTGATGGTTTCCAACAATTCTAAAAGATCAGCAGATAACTTTGCTCTCACTTGTGCCATTGTTCTTAGAGGCGCAAAAACAGGAAAAACAGGAAGAGCAGCAACTGCAGTAGCAGCCGCAGATCTTGTTGCGTCAGCAATCGGACCAACAGTTGTTGCGTCAATAGCTAACAGATTTGTTACACCAATTTGAGGCTGATGAATGGATGCCTGTGCTGTATCGGTATTACTATCATTTGCTAATAAAGTGAGGAAATCTGGGAATTTTTTTATACTAATTCTTCCCTGAGATAGCGTTCCAAAACGATCAAAGACGTTCTTCATTAAACTTAAAAGCTCAACTCTAATTGTTCCATACTCTGTCCGTAAATCATCAAAGTTACATCTCTCAGCAATATTATCGAATGAATCTCCATTCAAACGAAGTGCAATTACATTAAATGGCAGATCAAAATCTTTTTTAATTTTTTCGATTTGTTGCTTAGCAGGAATATAACTTGTACGAATATGCCCTTCTATTCTTAAAAAGTTAAACGGGTCGATATCATAAAACAAAGGTGTTTTTACAGGACCTTGATCGTTTGATTGAACAACATCTTGATTACCATAGGCAAGCGGAGCAATACCTTTGCCAAACAAACACTTTAATTTGTAATTATAATCCCATGATTGTTCCAGTGTCCCTAAATTTGTTTCCACTTCGTGAATTCTATAATAGTAAGGAATAGCACGTTTGCTTATCGGATCACGTTTTTCATTGCTTGGCGTAATGTAAATAGGAACAGGTAAAGTATTTGGCCGAATAATAGTTGTCGTTGGATTATTAACTGTTGCCAAATCAAATTTGCGAGTCATTAACACCATACGTTGAAACAAAGAAATTGCACGCGCTAATTTTTCTGTCTGATTATCAAATATTGGCGATTTTGTAAAATAATGTCTGTATTGCGAAGGTTTGCAACCTCCTGGAGCAATTACTTCCCCCAACATTAAATGTTTTGGAAAACAATCCATATCCATACAGCATTCCGACATTAGTTCAAATGCAACATCACGAAATTCGTTGTAAGCTAGAATTAAATCTTTAATAAAATCATAGAAATATTGCATTCCCAAATATTTCGGCCCTGCCGAAACACCATTCATATAGCTTGTCCAAGCAGCTGATGGAATTGCTGCAAATGGATTTACACCACCATATTGAGCAGATAAAATAGGAGAAAAATCGATGTATGTTTGTTTCAAGGCACGAAACATTTGATCATAAATGGTAACACCAGTTGCAGGTTTAGCTGTCGACTTTAAAGCATTTATATATGTTTGTGAAAAAGAAAAATAATTAGTGGTATTGGGTGTAGGTAAATCGTTCGTAAAAAGAGCTCTCTTCATAATAATTTCCGGCAAATCATATTTTGCTTGAAACAAAGAAGTTTGTGCACATGTTCGTGCAATTACTTTATTCAGGTCGGCCTTATTAATTAATAATTTACGAAGGTTAAATGTTCTTTCGATGCCATTTTCATCACATGCTTTTCCTAAACAGGACTTCAAATCAACATCCACACATTCTAAAAACAATAACACCACTTTATCGTTCACAAAATTTGCAGGCACATTCAAAAATTCAATAACATCAGTAGGTAATGTAGGAGCATCATCAGTAAGTAATTCCCAAAGTATCACATCTTGCACAGTTGTTTCTGGATCTTCGAAAGGAACATATCTTACTCCTTTAGGTAGCAAATAGGGTCTATAACGTCTAACTACACAATCACCTTCTGTGATAAGAAACCCTTCAGAAGTAATACCCATTCCTTTAAAAATGGTTAACTCGTTGGGAATAACAGAGTCTTTAAAGCTCAGGTCAAAACCACAGGCAATACCTGTTCCAATAAGCTTGGCACGTGTTAGTCTGTTTTGTTCATCGAGATAAGCTACCAATTCGTTCAACTGTGAACTGGTAAGTACTTGGTTATTCTCGAATATTGGGTATGAATTGAGAAGATCGCTCATGTTTTTATTTTTAGATTTGAATTGTTCCTAATGCTGTTCTGTTTAATATTACTGAATTTGCCAAAGACTCTTCTGCTTCACAATCATGAAGAGTGCCACTTGGATATACTGTTCTTAATCTTACAAGTATGTCGATTAAAGCATTTAAAGCAGTTGAAAGTTTTATTGGGTCTTTTACTTTTTTTACATTTTCAACCAACCATGTTTTGTATTTTAATTCGAATTCCATCATTTGCTCACAGCTAACCCAACAAATATTTAATGCAATGTGGGCAGGACATTCCAAGCGTAATGAACGTTCAAAGAATTTTCTAAAATCCTGGTTAATAAATCTACCTTGCCAATAAGGCAATACAACACTTGCAATAAATGAATAGGGGTCTTCTATTCTGCAGTTCACACAATCGTCTTTTAAATTGATTGGTAAAAGATCATCCTGAAAATGAGTGAAAATTTGCTCGAACGTAAGAACCACATTTCCTACAGCAGGAGTAATGAATGATATTTTATACGAATGATCATTTTCTCCATCTTGTGAGGCTGTTATTTTTGCTGAGCCATTAATGTCAATTTCGGAAGCAATGCTTCCCGGAATTGTAACTGTAAAATCGGTAGTACTTGCAGCATTTATAGGCAATACTTTTTCAAAATAAATACTTCCCTCTGCAAACAAAGTATCATCAGGTATTTTTTGCACTACTTTAATACCTGTATCGGGACCAGTTGTTCCAAAAGAAGCAACTTGGTATGTTTTATCATTTATGCCAGCAGAAGAGCCTTTAACAGTAATAAACATCATTGCAGTTAAATCCGCAGTTATATCTTGATTAATAAAAAACATATTCAAAATAGGGTCAACATAATCTATTGCAAATGTTTTAGTAATCTCTATACTTCCTTGAGGAACTAAACCTGTTTTTAAAGAGTTAACACCCATTACCATTGGCACAGGAAAATCGTCATATACTTTTGGACGAAGTAAAACATGTTCAAGAATGTGCATTCCTTCGTGTCCGAAAAATTTAAGATTAATAAAATCAATCATTTCTCTAACGGCCACCACTTCTGCACCTGGCTTAAAATAGATATCGGTTCCACCCATCACTGGCTGAATATCTGTTATATCATATTTTTTTGAATAATATAACTCTCCTAATATGCCAGCATCATCATGAATTTTCTCTTCTACATTAATTTCTGAATCGGAACCATTCACTATAACATTTTTGATTTTATAATTTCCATCATTTAAATCAGAATTAATAATTGTGATAGTTTCACCTGGAAATAACATTCTACTCAAATCACCACTAACAATAAATGTTCTTGTAAAACGATTGACAGTATTCACCACAAATGATCCATCAAAAATTAAATTACCACCAGCAGCCGCTAGCAAAGAGTTTGTAATATTTACTTTTACACGTTCATTAACAGCAACTGCGTTAACTACAGTATAATTTCCATTATTAGACAAAATACTATTACCGCTAATAAGGATTTCATCATCGGCAGAAACCAAAACATGAGTTCCAGTATGAATTTCAGTAATGGAGGCCATTGCGGCATTAAAATCATTTTCTACACTGGTGGCAAGTGTATCGCCACAACGGTCTCCAATATTAAAGCGGTACGTTGAAGTAAGTGCATCGTATGTATAATGACTTTCTAACGTTCCGTTAAACATAATATCAAACAATGTTGGATTGATACTTTCATCTGCAAATGCTGTAAGCTGAGCAAACGTTTGAGTATTATAAAATAAAGAACCTAAAGGAAGATTTGCTATAAACGCTGGAACTGGAGTTGTTCCCGACAATACCAATTCAGTTCCCGTCAAAACAAGAGCCACGGAAACAACAGTGTAATCTCCATCATTAGAATCAGAATTTTTAATTGACACTTTATCCAAAGGATTTATCTTTCCTGTAAAATCTCCAGCAATTCTTATTGTATCAGCGGATACTATTGTAATAATTTCTTCAGAAGCTTTTGCTTGTCCACATCCAGTATATTGCCCAGTCATTAATTGAACATTGGATGGAGAAAAATCAAATGGATTATTATACAAAATAAAATCAAATGAAAATGTTGGCGGGTTAGGAACCATATCAATAACAGGTACCGTTACATCGATATAATCTCGGAGCGCACAACTTAAATTATTTCTGTTGGATTCAATATTATTGTAAAATTCTTCTGACAAATATGCTATCGCATTGCCAATTACTTTTTCTACATTTTTGAGAGGAGTTATCGGATTAAAAACAGGGTAAGATGATGGACTCTTTCCTAAAACATTATTCTCACAACAAATCAATTCGAATGTATAGGGTCCGTTAATAGGTGTTGCCGGATTCTCTGGACCGATTATATTTCCAAATCCATCATAGATAACATATCGTTCCCTGTTCACTCCATTCATTATCACTTTTTCAATTGCAAGTTTCCAATCGCTTTCTTTTTCATAAACAGCAACATTCATTAAAACAAACATAGGAAGCGGAGTAACAATATCGAAACCCAAAGCAGGTTCCAAACCTGTAATAATAAAACCATCATGGTAAAATAAATCAGCAGCTGTTCTTGGAGCAACTCCAGATAAAAGATTTACTCTCTTTTCTAGTCCCGATACATTATTAACACTCCACAATTCACAAGGACTTTCATAATCAAAAGCTTTAAATCTTCCTGAACTTATTTCGGGATATGCATTTAATACTTCCAGCTTATCTATCAACAGCTCTTTTGGTGCTTTTTTACCTGTAAGCTTATATTCCACCATAGCATAATCGGTAAATTGTTCCGAAAATCTTGCCATCAAGTGGTTTAAAAATTTATTTCTTCTTGCTTCAAACAAGGTTAAATCCTCTGTTATTTCCTGAACATTTTCAGGATAAAAAGTAGGATTTATAAGCAAACTAGTAGCATCCGTAACACTTGGAACAAGACTTTGAGTGAAATAACTTTGGTCAATTACAAAATCTCCATAAGCATCTCTTTCTTCGTTCATAGAAAAAAGATCTTTTACATTTGCTAATTGCGATAAATAATCTGCCAACAGCTGATCAAAAAACATCATAAAACCTTTTAATTGCTTTGCTTGTGCTTTTCTTAATGTGCTAGATGATTCAGGCAATCCTTCCGGACCTATGCCATATACTAATGGAAACTCATCTTGTGTACTAACATATTCCTCAATATTTTGAAATTCCCCTTCAGGAACAGGAAGGTCTAATGCAGGATTTTCCAATTTTTGAGGTCGCGCTGCATCTTCCATTTCCTTAATGAGCTTATCTACTTCTTCTTCATTTGCTTTGTATGGAAGAGAGTCTTTAAAGAAAATTATTTTTGACAATTCGGTAGTTAAACGAGGCACATAACTATATTCAAACGCTAAATCAAGACACCACTTAACACTTACAGAAGGAATATTATCGTCATTGTCTTGAGGAATATTTGCAATTTGAATACTCTTTACAGCAATAACTCCCGGCACATCCATAATAATCTGAATTAGATCAGACACATGGATTACTTTTCTTCTTTCTGCTTTTTTTAATTCAACATCATCAATAAACCCATGATTTAATGGAGTACCTTCAAATATTTCTTCCGTACGATTTCCTTTATCGTACATTTCTTCTATCGTATAAAAATAGACTGTGGGTGCAAGGAAGTTTGCAATCTCAAAATATATTTTCGCTAATGTTTCCTCAACATCAGCGTCAGTAGCTAATTCAACATCGGCACAAACAGCAATCTCTTCAATTTTTAAGGCATTAATTTTAAAAATATCCTCACACAAATTTCTGTTTGCCATCAGTCGTTTTCGAACAGCAGCAATAATCTGAAGTATTTTTCTAACTTTTTCTTGGTACAATTCAATCAATGAATCGGCACCCGAATAAATTAAATCACCTATTTCAATTTCAATGAATGAAGTATTTATTGCTGGTGCTAAAGGCAATTGTGAAATGCTTACCCAAACAGTTTTATCAGGAAATAATCCATACGCTTCCAGCTTATAACCTTGTGGTAATTTTGGAAACACAAGTGTTAATTTTTTAATGTGGGAGCGAATACTTGCAATATCATTCCAGTCAACACCTGGATCATCCCATCTTGGAAATTCCACTTTTACCTTTACTTTTAAACCTGAGAATACAGATAAATCAATAGGAGTAGTTGGTGCAGTAAGCGTAACAATACCTTCCAAGGTATTTTCATTCATATCACCAAATTTTTCGCAGCTACCTAACTCAAGAAGAATATTGTATAGAACTTTGATGTCAACTTTAGGGTCGCCAAAAATTTCAGGTTTGTAATCAAGTTTATCCAGTGCTTGCTGCACATAAACTGGAATTTCATTTATTGGAGATATGTCTATCCAGCCATTTTTTACACCGACAAACTCGGCACCAATATCCAAAGGATCATGCACATCAACATCAATCAATAATTTTCTATAATCATTGAATGTGACAGGACACATTGGGAGTATCTGCCTTGCTGTATAGAAATTTTTTATATCAACTAGAGGAGCATTCGGATCTTGAGCAATGATATCTTTGATAGGATAATTTGTTCTGTATCCTAAATCTGTAATAACATAACTAAGAACTTCAAGAGTACTGATACCTGGATCACTCAAATTGTAATCCGTCCATATCTTTCCTGCAAGATTTTGAATATGCTTCAATCCTTCTTCCCTCAAAAAGTCATATCTCATACTTTTGAAATCGGGTGGAGTTCTCGATATTGTAATGCTTTCAGCCATCTATAAATAATTATCTTCTATTCTTATTTATGCGTAAGTTTTTTTTCTTCTGTGTTAGTCGTCTCACTAATCACTTCATTTGTTAACTGCTCTTGTGCTTGAGCATGTATTTTAGTTACAATCTCATTCACCTGATTAAAAGGCATATTTCCCAATGCTTTTAATATTGCATTCACCTCATTAAGGTTTAATAAAAGTTTAAATTCTTTCATGGTCATCATTTTTATTATCCTAAAATTCCAATGTTTTGTAGTCGCGCCTCTAATTCATTCAAGCGAGTACGCAAATTATTTATAACAGCCTCTTCAGTAGTCGTGTAAACATCCGAAATAGCTGTATTATCAGCAGCAGTAAGAGCTGTTTCTTTATATAATTTTACAACTTCATCTCCACGTAATACATGTAACGTAGGCTGTCCTCCAAAATCTTGTGAATACAATTGAACACTGGTTGCTGTTCCAGAACCAGCTGGTGCTACTCCATTTCTTATCGCTAAAACTCTATTTGCATTTGCTCCTAAAAATGATGTTCCACCAATTCCACCAATTACAACATTTCCATTCATTACTGCAGCAATGTTACTGTTGTCGATACTTTGACCACTTACATCAGAAATATAAAGTCCGATATTTTTTGCTTGATCGTGTGGATCCCAAACACCATTATTAATGATTTCTAAACCAACACGAATATCTGTAGCAGCTATTCCTGATGTTTGCGCATGGTTGTAAATGATAGCGGCAGTATTACCATTCGTCACAGATTCCCCATCATTAATATCCAACGAAGCTGCTGCTGAATTTGCTCCAATAGCAACACGCGAATCTGTTCCTGCTAAATAATAAATAGAATTTCCTACTCCTTGAGTCCAAGGTCCGACAGGTGGTGGAGGAACAGGAGCTCCTGTTAATGAAACCCAAACACCAGCTTTTCGTCCTTCAAAATCTGTTCCTGTATAACGAATGGTTCCATTTCCGGAACCAATTGCATTTCCAATTTTTATTGCACCATCAATATCAATTTTTTCAGATGGTGTAATTATTCCTAATCCTAATCTTGCATCTTCTGTTATAATTGCTTTTGAAGCAAGTGCAATACTGTTATCTCCATGAATAAGTATATCACCACCTAATCGCTGAAGATTTAATTCGGATGCGGATAAATCTATATCAGGTCCAATATACACACCTGTTCTTGCTTGTATCCCTCTGTAGTCAACTACAAGGTTAGCAGTCATAGGCCCAATTGTAACTATGCCTGTTCCTGCAATAAGATCAATATCAGTTTGTGGCAAAGCCGGATCTCTTGATACATGTAATTTTGTATCAGGAATTAATTCATTGATTCCAACATTTCCACTTTCTGCTCTAATTGTAAAACGCTTAGTAGCATCTGTAGCTGTATTTTCATAAATTGAGAATGAACCATTTTCTTCCAGAATAGGACTATGTTCATGTCCTATAATAAATCCTTCATTAGCAACTGTAGCTGTATTAAGAATACGAATGCCTGTTACACCAACTCCTGTAGATTCTTCAATATGTAATTTTTGTGTGGGCTGAGTTGTTCCTATGCCAATATGCCCGTCTGATTCTTGAATAAAGAACCGACTAACAAAACCAGATGGTTCTACTTGATCAATACTAAAACCTTCGTTTTCAGAATTCAAATTAATAACCCAAGTAGCTTCCGCTTCAGTTGCCTTATTAAAACTAATTACTGATTCTTCCGCCCCAGTAGCCATAATTCCAAGAGGTGCTTCGGGAGTTGTAATCCCTATTCCAAGTCGCTTATCGGTTGTACTTGGCTCGAGATAAATAGTAAGATTATCATCTTCTAGATGAATGTATGATTCTAAAACATCTACAAATTGATCCTGTGTTGGTACATCACCAGTTTCAAAATAAGTCTTAAGTATGTTTCTTGGTTCTATTGGCATGACATATTTATTTTAGTATTTATTGTATTGTAAAATCATCTTCAATTCCCATAAAATTTATTCCTGTATCAGTAAAACCTTTTCCGTTTCCAACTATGAATGTTTCTGCCACAGCAAAAGCTCCTACTCCAAATGGTCTTGGTCTAGGCTTGCCCGGATTACCTAGTCCATGTTCGCAGTCACAATCGCAATCACATGATTTATCAACAGGAGCAAAGGGTGCTTTCACCAAATTATCATCACACTCACAATCATCTGTTTCAAGCACATGCACAATATGGGAAGATGCAGATGTTAAGATAGATGCGGATGTAGTAGTGAATGCTTCTTCAATATCTTTATTGACTTTTGTTCCAATGATTTGATCCATTTTAAAACAAGTAACAAAATCAACATAAGGCTGCTCCTCCACAAAATTTATCAATACCGATTTATGAATTTTACCACCAAATGAAATATCTGTCACATCATAAGCCCAAGGAGCTAGAAATTTTTTAATATCTTCTTCTAATTTTTGTCCATAAAATCCATTATCAAATCCTGGCAAAAAGCGCACATTAAACTCTACAACAATTTCTTCGTACAGTGGATTTTTAATATGTAAATCAACACATGGAGGGTTAATCGTTTTTATAAATTCCTCAATTTCTGTCAACAAAATCAAACTTGTCTTTGGTTTCAGAGGGTTAACTGCATTTTTATTTTTCAAATCTGCAATTGCAATTACTGATACATGTCCCGGTGCAATTTCTTTGATATCTGTTGAAGAAATATACTTTGTATGATTTAAACATTTAACTTTATATATCGAAGCAAATTTCTCCAATATTAAATGTTCATAATCCCAGATATTGACAGCTCTATTTTTATGTCTTAATCGTTCGCTGACGCGGGTATAATATTCATTGCTTTGCTCCTTAATTTTTCCGCCAAATGAAGCATACGGTTGCAGCACTTTTTCAATCGCTCCATCACTATCAATCAGCTCGGAAATTGTATTGGCTGGAAGACTTTGCAAAAGATGATTTGGATCATTGCCATTATCCTGAAACACAGCAGTAACCGCTTGTGTTTTAACATCTATCATGTCGCAAATTGCTCCTGAAAAATTTTCGACAGAAGCTTTTAACCAATGAAGCGCACTGTTGAATAATGAATTGCTACTAGTTGCTAATTTCGAAATATCAAAAGTGATAATGCCGGAAGTGAGCAAACCATTTGTTGAATCTGAAATTATTTTCAACTGCGGAAATGCTTTCCATTCGTTATTAATCATGTAACTCCATTTCACTGGTTGTTTGGCAAAATCAGGATTTGCACTCCCTTCAGCCACTTTAAATAAAATAGAAAGCGTTTCGGAAGGATGTAAACCTGACAAACCAATATAAAGTGAACCTTCATCATTATATTCCGGTAACAATGTAACAAAAGGTGTATTCTTTGTAACAAAAGGATGATTTTCTGCTACACCAAATGGTTCAATATGAAAAAATTGATCCACACGATTTGAAAATCCATTTAAGCTATTGGTGCTTGTATTATTAACAAGTTGAATAGTAACAGTTGAAGTATAATTAATATTTATTTCAGAAATTACTGGTGTATAAGGTTCATTTGGCAAAGGATACAATGGAATCTCAGCAACAGTTACTTTTGCTGCTTTTAGCGCTTGAGTCGCAAATGAATTCTGAAAATCATGATGCCCGAAATCAATATTTGCTAATTCCAACTTAAGAAATCCACGCGAAGTATTATTATCATACTTCGTTAATGTTTCCAAACTAAAATTAGCGTCTCTGTTAAAGGAAGCTAAATTGGCTCCAGGTATAATAATATCTCTAACACTATCTACTTTTTGTGCAGTACCCGGAACGGTATTAAATAATTTTGCTAGCGTTGAAGTTGCAGGAACAATTGTTTCCCATTCTTTCCCTTTCAGGATTGATATTTCGGCTTTAAATGCACTATCAGTTCTTCCAACAGCAGGAATATAATTATGATAGTAAGTTCCAAAACCACCGTCATTTTCTGGAAGACCTTTCCAAGTAATATTCACATCAACCGAAGTCAGCGCCTTACTAAATATTTCCTTACTTCCAATATAAAAGCTAGAAGTTAATACGGGTCTGTTTCCAAAAGGTTGAAAAGGTTTTGATGCGTCAAGCTTAGACTGGTCATTTTGTAAAATAAGATTTTTAACACCTTCTACCTTTACAGATATTTGTGTGCTGACAAGAACTAAAGATTTTAATTTTTCATAAATGTATGGGGTTGAACCATCATTTATATTCAGTGCTATTTTAAGAACTGGCCACGAAGTTGCAAATGGGCTTTTTAATATTACTTTATTGTAATTAACAACAGCCGGTTGATCAGGAGTAATCGTTCGTACAATAACAATACTATTTGTTCCTAATGCACCAATATACGTTTGATTTGCAATGGATGGAACTATCCAATCTTTTTCTCCACTAAATAAAATTGTAAATGCATTTTGCAATTCCGCAGTTGTTACATTAGGATTGCTAGCAAAATTTAAAACAGTAGTGACTATTCTATTGCCTTCGCCCATTTGAAGAACAGGGCTTGCAAACGCAAATCCTACTTCAGCTTGTTGTCTGTTAATTAATGGAGAATTAAATGGCAATGCAGAATCAACAAGTTCACCAAATGTTTCCCATTTTTTTTCATCTCCTTCAATTTCTTTTCCTAATCCATCTGCAGAGTTTGCAAAGGGAGATGAATAAAGTCGTTTATCAAACTGTTTGTTATAATAAAGTGCTTTTAGTTCTGTTACTTGGGCCGTATTAACAACAATATCTTTTGATGT
>CAYWAV010000098.1:0-12752 GCA_964456225.1 uncultured Chitinophaga sp.
AATTAGTTGAAACTTTTATTCCTATAGATTTATTAATTTCATCCAAATATTGTTGTGCTCTCACTTTAAGAGGTTTCCAGTTTTCATTATCACCGCACGCATTAATGAATGATTCTAGCTTTTCGTAGGCAGGCAATGGCAAATCTAGTTTCTTGTATATAATCGCTCCTATTATAAAGTCCGATTGAATATGGTTCAAGTCTTCCTTTAAGCATATTGTATTGTATGTTACAATTTGGTTAATAGTATCAATTTCATTTAGAAAGGTGGTTTTTAAAATATTATCTAAAGATTGAAGAGCTTCAATATTTTTTGAAAGCCTTATCAAGACATAAAATTCACTATATCTCCATGTTCCATCATTTGTTGGAGCAATTTTAGCAGCTTTTTTAACAAACTCCAAAGCTAATTCTGGATCGTTTCGAAGCTTTACTTGATTTATCAGCTTCAGTTAAATATTTGTCATATTCATTAGGAGTAAGTTCCAGAAATTTTGTTCTGTTTTTTACTGATTCTTCTATTTGACCATTAAAATAGAGGAAACGAGAGTACAAAAAGTATGATGCAGATTTTAACTTGATAATTTTATCTTGATGGCAGGTTAATTCGGATTTGGTTTTAACATATAGTTCAAGCCTTTCCCAAATATCTATCCCGTGTTTGAAATTATTGTCAACAAAAGTAGCCAAGGCTAACATATATGAGGCGGTAAAAAACACATGTTCTGCATTTGCTTTAAATCCGGTTAATTCTTCTTTTTCAAGAAACGTAATTTCTTTTTTCCAAAGATCTTGAAACTCCTTTTGTAATGATGTTCCACGATTTGTATCTGTTGGTTTGTGAAGCATTAGGGCTTCAACACTTAAGCAATATGTACTGTTTTCTGCATTTCTTTTTATTAAATCACCATATATAATAAATTTAACATTTAGTCTTTTGGTGAGCTTGTTAAATTTTTTAACCTCTTCTGAATTTAGTAATCCAGCTCTTAATGACTGAGAGTATAAGTTTATGCTGTTCTGCATAACTCTTGATTGGTGATTATGTAATATGGTTACTTCATAGCTCGCATCAAGACCTAATGTGATTAATTGTTTTTTAATTTGATTTGCGAAATCATTTGCGATTCTTGTTTTTTGTTTTGCATTTTCAGATATAATTGCAACAACTATATGCAACTTTTTGTCTTTGTTTTTTGGGAAAACAGATCTGTCATAATACCAATAGGAAACAATTGCAGATTCAACAATCAAAAAAGTGATAATGTCAATGATTGGACTTAAAGCATAAGATTGGATGAATGGAATTACAACCGTCATCAATAAAAGTCCGGAAGAAATTAATGAAAATACAAGCGTTTCAATTCTATGAAATGCAAACTCCTTTTCCGAAAGCCACTCTTTAAAATTCATGTTCCCTGTCGTAATTATTTAATGAGTTGAAGTGTTTTTTGACACAAAACCCCCGCAAAATGCGAGGGTTTTATGTTTTTTATATTTGTGTATCAATTAACTCCCACACGCTTCGCAATCATCCTTGTTATCAATTGAACAAGTGATTTGCGCTGCAACTTCAGCCGCTTTAATTGCTTCTGCTTCTAACAATGCTTGGCGCTCCGCAGAAATTTGTTGTTGGCGTTCCATGATCAATACATCTTCGTTGCCCAAAACTTCTTTGGCAGGAACAACAGTTGTTGTAGTTGTTGATTCTGGTATTTCTTTTGCAGCAGCAGCATCCGCAGTAAATTTAATCGCATCCGCAGCAGCTTTTGTACGCAAGTAATACATTCCAGTTTTTAATCCTGCTTTCCATCCATAAAAATGCATAGAAGACAATTTCGCGAAGTTTGCATCTTGTACAAACAAGTTCAACGATTGCGACTGACAGATATATGCTCCACGGTCGGCTGCCATGTTGATGATTACTTTTTGAGAAATTTCCCAAACGGTTTTGTACAATGCTTTTACGTTATCAGGAATTTCGTTGATTCCTTGAACCGAACCATTTGCGATAATGATTTTGTTTTTCAACGAATCGTTCCAAATCCCCAATTTTACTAAGTCTTTCAATAAGTGCTTGTTTACGATTACAAACTCTCCAGACAATACTCTTCTTGAATAAATGTTAGAAGTATATGGTTCAAAACATTCGTTGTTTCCTAAAATTTGAGAAGTAGAAGCAGTTGGCATTGGTGCTAACAATAAAGAGTTGCGGACACCGTGAGTTTTTACTTCTTCTTTTAATATATCCCATTCCCAACGTGGAGATGGTGTTACATTCCACATATCAAATTGGAAAATTCCTTTTGATACTGGTGAGCCAGGGTATGATTCGTAAGGACCATCTTTTTTCGAAAGGTCTTTAGAAGCCGTCATAGAAGCATAATAAATGGTTTCATGAATTTCTTTGTTCAACTGAACTGCTTCAGGAGAATCAAAAGGGAAACGCATTAAGATGAATGCATCCGCTAATCCTTGTACGCCAATACCGATTGGGCGGTGACGCATATTAGAGTTACGTGCTTCAGCAACCGGGTAATAATTACGGTCGATGATTTTATTTAAATTTTTTGTAATCACATACGTGATGTCAAATAATTTTTGATGATCAAATTTTCCATCTTCCACAAAGCGAGGCAATGCGATAGAAGCCAAGTTACAAACTGCAATCTCGTCTGGAGCTGTATACTCAATAATTTCGGTACATAAGTTTGACGACTTGATAGTACCCAAGTTTTGTTGATTGCTTTTTGAGTTACATGCATCTTTGTAAAGCATGTAAGGATTTCCTGTTTCAATTTGTGAATCGATGATAGCTGTCCAAAGTTCACGAGCTTGAATCGTTTTGCGAGCTTTGCCTTCTTGTTCGTAACGAGTGTACAATGCTTCAAATTCAGCTCCCCAGCAATCAGCTAATCCCGGTGCTTCATTCGGGCAGAACAATGACCATGTGCTGTTTTCTTCAACGCGTTTCATGAATAAATCGGGCGTCCACATTGCTGTAAACAAATCGCGTGCACGTGCTTCTTCTTTTCCTGTGTTTTTACGAAGATCAAGGAATTCATAAATATCAGCATGCCAAGGCTCCAAATAAATTGCGAAAGAACCTTTACGTTTTCCACCACCTTGATCCACATAACGAGCTGTATCGTTGAATACGCGCAACATTGGAACAATACCATTTGAAGTACCATTCGTTCCACGGATGTAAGATCCAGTAGCGCGTACGTTGTGAATGCTTAATCCGATACCACCTGCGCTTTGTGAAATTTTAGCACAGGATTTTAATGTATCATAAATTCCATCGATGCTATCATCTTTCATGGTTAGTAAAAAGCAAGACGACATTTGTGGTTTAGGAGTTCCGGCATTGAATAGTGTTGGAGTTGCATGTGTGAACCAGCGCTCCGACATTAAGTTATACGTTTCAATTGCAGAAGCAATATCATCTTTGTGAATACCAACCGCTACACGCATTACCATGTGTTGAGGACGCTCAGCAACTTGTCCGTTTAATTTCAATAGATACGAACGCTCCAATGTTTTGAAACCAAAGTAGTCGTAACCAAAATCGCGGTCGTAGATGATTGTAGAATCAAGCTCTTGTGCATTTTTTTGAATGATTTCGTGAACATCATCAGCAATCAAAGGAGCTTTTTTACCAGTCTTCGGATCAATATAATTGTACAACAATTCCATCGTTTTCGAAAACGATTTGTTTGTGTTTTTGTGCAAGTTAGAAACGGCTATGCGAGACGCCAATAGCGCATAGTCGGGATGTTTTGTGGTAAGCGAAGCAGCAGTTTCAGCGGCCAAGTTATCCAATTCGCTAGTGGTTACACCTTCGTAAATTCCTTCAATTACCTTCATGGCAACATTGATAGGAGTAACGTGGATAGGGTCTAAACCATAGCAAAGCTTTTGGATACGAGCTGTTACTTTGTCAAATTTTACTGATTCGCGATTGCCATCTCTTTTGATTACGTACATAAATGAGAGTTTGTTGAGTAGATTAGTTAATAGCTTTAATTGTACTGTTTTTTGTTTAAAATCGCTTGCTTTGTTTACGCACTTGGCAGGCGATGGTAATCTTTGTTTTTTTAATAATTTGTTTCCTCATCGTGAGATCCCGTGTCGTGGCACGGGATGACAGTTCTAAGTCAGGCGTCACCCTGAGCGTAGTCGAAGGGCACGCTAAAAGTCTTCGTCCAGTTTAAACACGTTGTCTTCTTTTTTGCCCATCACACCAGATTTTTGGTATTCAGCAACACGTTTTTCGAAGAAGTTTGTTTTTCCTTGTAAAGAAATTAATTCCATAAAGTCGAATGGGCAAGTTGCGTTGTATTTTTTCTCACAACCCAACGCAACCAGTAATCGGTCGGCAACAAATTCAATGTATTGACACATCAAATCGGCATTCATTCCAATTAAACGTACAGGTAAAGCATCGGACACAAATTCTTTTTCAATTTCAACTGCATTTGCAATGATGGCTGTTACTTTTTCTTTTGGCAATTGGTTCGTTAGTTCCGAATACAAGAGACAAGCGAAATCGCAGTGCAATCCTTCATCACGAGAGATTAGTTCGTTTGAAAAAGTCAATCCGGGCATTAATCCGCGTTTTTTTAACCAGAAAATGGAGCAGAAACTTCCGCTGAAGAAAATCCCTTCAACAGCAGCAAAAGCAATAAGTCGTTCTGCGAAAGTTCCGTTACCTATCCATTTAATAGCCCAATCGGCTTTTTTTCCAACACATGGCAATGTATCGATAGAATGAAATAAGCGATCCTTTTCTTGTGGATCTTTAATATAAGAGTCGATTAATAAAGAATATGTTTCAGAGTGAATGTTCTCCATCATAATTTGAAAACCGTAGAAACAACGTGCTTCAGGATATTGAACTTCATTCATAAAGTTCACTGCTAAGTTCTCATTTACGATACCATCGCTGGCAGCGAAGAATGCAAGAACATGTTTGATGAAATGTTTTTCATCATCATTTAATTTATTATCCCAATCTTGTAAGTCTGGATTTAAATCAATTTCTTCAGCAGTCCAAAAGCTTGCTTCTGCTTTTTTATACATCTCCCAAATGTTGTTATGCTTTATCGGGAATAGAACGAATCGGTCTTTATTTTCTTTTAATATTGGTTCTTCAATCATAAATGTAATTCGTTTAAAAATAGGTCTAAAAATTTGATTATCAACCTTTTGTATTCACACTATTTTCGTTTAGAGGGCAAAAAATCCCTGAAAGCCATTTGCTTTCTTTTTGAGCTAATTCGTAAAATGTTGTTTATTGAATTAAAGGTGTACAAATTTTGGTAAAAAAAAGGGATGTGTCAAGTGCATTGAATTAACATTTGACCGAAGTTATAAACACGCGAAATTAACAGACGAATGTTAAGAAATGACCAATGTATTAAAGAACAGCCTATTAAGTTTAAAGTGAAAAAAACTGAAAATTAGAGCAAAAAAAATTTGCAGTATCCGAAAAAAAATCACAATTAGAAATACAGGTGTTTCGGGGGAAGAAGTGCTGAAATCCTTTTAAATGAATAGGTTTAGAGACGCGCGTTATCGGTACAAGTAGCTTTTCAGAATTCCAGATTTCAAATTTCAGGTGGTGATTTGAAATCTATTTTCTCAGTTTATCAGCCAACTCCAATTGTTTGTACCAATCCTTTCCAAATTTGCGTATCAAAGGTTCTTTCAGGAACTTGTATACAGGCACATCTAGCTTGGCGCCACACTCACAAGCAGGTTTACAGATGTCCCATTTGTGATAATTCACTGCCTCGTAATCCTTGTATTTAGTAATGCGTACGGGATATAAATGACAAGAGATTGGTTTTTTCCAGGTAATTTTTTTATCGTAGTATGCTTGCTCAATGCCGCATTTAGCGGTGCCTTCATCAAAAATAGTAAAGGCACAATGTTTTCCTTTTACCAATGTGGTTGTATAATCGCCATCGCTGTCGATCACAAAAACGCCTTGTTTTTCAATGGCTTTCACGCCATCTTTAGGTAAATAGGCTTTCACCTGTTCCCATACATCTTCTAAAATAGCAATTTCTTCTTCTTCCAACGGTGCGCCTGACTCACCTGCTACACAGCATTCTCCCTTGCATGCATTTAAATCGCAAACAAATTTTTTCTCTAATAAATGTTCGGATACGATGGTGTTGTCGATTGCTATCATGGTGGTGTTCAGATGTGCTGGTTAATTGATGTGCTGATTGTAGGGTACAAATGTACAGATTAATGTTTTATATCATTTGCGAGAATTAGCATATTTTGAATCGGCCTCTTTCATTTTTTTCTCTTTCATGCCTAATTCATATCGTATGATGTTACTGAGCTGAGTGGATGTATTTTCTTTGGACGTAAGCGTATTCTCATCGTTAAAATGGCGAAACTTCATAAGGCCATTTTCTACTTCGCGAACACTGCTGATAAACATAATAAAATACTTGGTATGACTTGTTTTACCAAAAAGTGTATTAAAATCCATTGCGGTGACTTTTTGATACGATGCTAAACTTTTATCTTTTGCCCTGACTTCATAGTATCGTGTAAATACAAATTCTATTTCGTTCACATTGTATTTGTGAAACATTTCCCAATAAATGGGATCCAATATGTGTAACTCGGTTTTTTCTCCTTTTGAAACGGTTCTGGTCATTGAAAAGTCTCGTAAGGCCATTAAACCGGTATAGTCATTCAAATGTGTCTTTTTAAATAAGGGAAGATAAACGGCCTTTCTGTTTGGTTGATTACGCATGGTGCTATCAACAACATTTGTAAACAAATCCTTTTCATCACGAAGTGAGATTGTTTCATAGCCTTGTTCCACAATAACGTTCAACCCATCAAAGCTCGTCATTTTTTGATTGTTTAGCTTTTTTGTAATAGTGCCATTCAGGACCGCTTCCGCATATTCTTTGTGTTTTGCAGACGGGAAGGCCAGGTATTTTTCCAACATTTTTATCCTGGTAGAAGAATCTGCTTTCTCGGTATAGCTCAAGGCGTTGGACAAAACACATTCTTCGCATTTTAAAGCCACACTTAGTGTATAGAAAAAATTATATGCTTCTTCGTAAGTAGTAAATTTAGGAGTATCCCGCCAGTAAAATCGGGCTTTTAACTTCATGCCATCTTTTGGGTCGATAGAAACAATGTCCAAATCAAATTTTTTGAATAAATGATTCGTCATAAGTTCTTTGTGCCTCTCTCCATTCACATTGGTGCTGTCGTAATAATTATTGGTGATAAACATTTTGCTCCAGATGTCTACATTTAGGTAAGCCTTTCTTCTTGTACCTTCCATAATGTAATAAATATAGGTGCTGTTGTCAGGGTCAAATAAATGAAACTTGAAAGCGG
The DNA here is from genome assembly GCA_964456225.1 of uncultured Chitinophaga sp. Lineage (GTDB taxonomy): Bacteria > Bacteroidota > Bacteroidia > 2-12-FULL-35-15 > 2-12-FULL-35-15 > 2-12-FULL-35-15. The sequence goes on from CAYWAV010000098.1 coordinate 7,386, forward strand.
TTTCGATGCATGCACTATAATCAAAGCTGTGGAGGAAGCGTTTCAGTATTTCAGGTTTTACTTCTTCTTTCAAACGGTTGAATTTTGTTTCGTCCACAAGAAAATTTGCACCTAAATTATTTTTATGCTGATTAATAAATTCGTTCATCCTTTCCAACCTTTTAATTGAAAGCGGGTGAGTGGTTTCTTTGAATGTCCATTCCGAATATCGTTTTAAGCGATTTCTTTCCAAGCGATACATGGTGCGGAATGCATTTGCCAATCCCTCTGAATTATATCCTGATTTCTGAATCCATACTGCAGCAAGCGAATCGGCTTGGGTTTCATTTTTAACTGAAAATATTCCTCGTGGTCTTCCATTATCAAAAATACCACGATTGAAATTTCCGGCTTCAGCTTCAAGGAATGTATATAAAGAGTGGCGTAGATAATAATGCGCCAACTCATGCGCCAATATTGCAGCAATGGAGGCTTCATCTTTTGATTCAGAAAGTATTCCAATGTTGACAAAGGCCATTCCTGCGGGCGTCATAAATGCATTAAAATCACCATCCCGAACAATATAAACATGTATCATAGAATCTTTTTGAAGTTCATCGGGGAGGAGCTTCTTCATAATGGAATTTAAGTACACTTCCATCTCATCCCAGTCGCTATATACCACTCCGGATGAAATATATTCAGATACCCTGGACGCATTGTTATTGGCAAAATTCATCGCCCTTCTTGAATATTCACCTGTCCGGATATTGCTCGGAATTCCTGCAAAAATGTGATTCCGTATTTTTTCATAATTAAGTATAAACCTTTCGGGAAGTGTATCGCTGTATATCCTTTCTTTGTGAGAAACAGGTTGTGCAAATGCAATTTTTGACAAGAATAAAAGCAATAGTATGGTTAGTCTCATAGGGATGTTCTGGGGAGAGGTGCTTATTTGTTTAACAAATATATTAAATTTCGGGGGCGGAGGGTGGAAAAAATGGTAATTGTATTTTAACTTTTGGTATGAATTAAATGACCCCTCCTTCATCGAGCAGAGCGCCTGACTCACCTGCTACACAGCATTCTCCCTTGCATGCATTTAAATCGCAAACAAATTTTTTCTCTAATAAATGTTCGGATACGATGGTGTTGTCGATTGCTATCATGCAACAAAGTTACAAAATAAAAAAGCCCCGCTTCGAGAATTCGTGGCGGGGCAACTGTTTTTATATTTAAGATACGATATACCTTTAAATTGTATTTTAAGGAATACTAATGGTTCCAAACATTGTTCCGGGGTGAATAGTGCAATAGTAATTTAATGAAGTTGGTGCATCCATAGGAACTTTCCAAATAATAGTTCCACTAGAAATATCGTTAGCGCTAACACCTACATTGTATTGTGGACCGCTTACACCAGTAGCAATGCGGAAAGGATGTCCTCCAGCAGCAATGTTGAATTGATAAGTTAATCCACGTTGCAATACAATAGTAGGATCTGCATTGAATGGCGCTCCGTTATAATCAGCAGCATTATCAATAAGGTAGTTTGTTGCACCACTATTTATAACGGTAAAAACTCTTGCTACTGTTCCTGTTGCACCTGTTGCTCCTACGGAACCGGCAACACCTGTCGAACCTGTTGCTCCTGTGGCACCCACCGAACCAGCTGACCCCGCAGCACCCGTTGCTCCGGCAGCTCCAACTGTGCCTGCAGTCCCTGTTGCACCAGTAACTCCAGTAGCTCCAGCACTTCCAGTCGCCCCATTTGTTCCTGTAACTCCGGTAGCACCAGTGCTTCCTGTTGCTCCATTACTTCCAGTTGCTCCAGTTGCACCATTAGCGCCAGCAACACCCGTAGCTCCTGTCGCGCCCGCTGGTCCATTTGCTGCATACAATGCATAAGGTACACTCATGAGTTGTTGTGTTCCCATTAATGAATAAGTTGTTCCTCCTGTAATATCCATACTCACTTCAATAAAGTAAGGACCAGCTCCCCAGTTAATGGTATTGAATGTTCCTGTAACAGGTGTTCCCATTCCAACAACTAAATTCACCAATCCTAAATTGTTAGATGTTACAGCATGTGTTTCTGTATAAACAATTGTTCCGAGAGCAGTAGTTTGTCTTAAACTGATTTGTAATCCAATGGGCTGACTAGTAATTGCTAAACCAGAAGCGTTTCTTGCAACGGCTTGATAGTTGAACCCTTGCGGAGCTTGTGCAAATGCAACAGCAGTTGTGCATGTTGCAATAAATAGGAATACTAGTTTTTTTAGCATGTTTTTAATTATTTTAATTTAATTATTTTATATGTTTTTGTTTTGAAACTTTTTTCTGTTACAGAAAGCAGATAATTGCCAGATGGTAATGTTTGCATGTCAATAGAAAAACTCTTCACATTGGTGATATTTTGCGAGGAGAGTGTTTTTCCCTCTGCATTCATCAATTCAATGGTAATATTTTTTGCTTCTGTGCTAAATTGCAATTGCACCTCGTCAATTACGGGATTAGGGAATATGTTCATCATCAAGCTTTCCTCCTCATCACTAACTGCAGTTATTAGTAAGTTTGGTTGATGAAATCCTTGTGTAAGCAAAGTGCTTCCTGCGTTAAAGGTAAAAGTAGCAGGTTCTCCTAAGGTCCAGTCGAGTTGTGAAATCCCATCCGTAAAAGTACTTCCTGAGGAAGATATCACATCGGGGGTCAACGATTGCGTGAAAGCATTGGTTGAATATCCGATTGCAAAAAGGAGAAATTTTTTTTTCATGAAATCTTCTATCGTTAGTTTGTTCAAATGTAGAATAATTTCATGTACAAGCAAAAAGTCTTTCCGAGTATTTTTTTCTATTTTTACACCCATTATGGCAAACCAAGAAGACATTTTCAAAAACATTATTTCCCACTCTAAAGAGTATGGGTTTATTTTTCAAAGCTCCGAAATATACGATGGCTTAAGTGCTGTTTATGATTACGGACAAATGGGTGCGGAGTTAAAAAAGAACTTGCGCGAATATTGGTGGAAAGCAATGGTGCAAATGCACGAAAACATTGTAGGAATTGATGCTGCTATTTTTATGCATCCAACTACATGGAAAGCATCTGGTCACGTGGATGCATTTAACGATCCATTGATTGATAACAAAGACAGTAAAAAAAGATACCGTGCCGATGTGTTGATTGAAGACCATGTGGCGAAGATTGAAGGAAAAATTCAGAAAGAAGTTGACAAAGCAAAAGAGCGTTTTGGAGATGCATTTGATGAAGCACAATTCAAAGCAACCAATGCGCGTGTCTTAGAAAATCAAGCAAAAGCAGATGCTATTCTTGCTAAATTCAAAGATGCTTTAGAAAAAAATGATTTGGAAGCAGTTCGTCAAATAATTATCGATTGCGAAATTGTTTGTCCGATTTCAGGTTCTAAAAACTGGACAGAAGTCCGTCAGTTCAACTTGATGTTCAGCACTTCTATGGGCGCGGTGAGTGAGGATTCAAACACCATTTATTTACGTCCAGAAACGGCACAAGGAATTTTTGTCAATTTTTTGAATGTTCAAAAATCAGGTCGAATGAAAATTCCGTTTGGTATTGCACAAACAGGAAAAGCATTCCGTAACGAGATTGTAGCTCGTCAGTTCATTTTCCGTATGCGTGAATTCGAACAAATGGAAATGCAATTTTTTGTGAGACCAGGAACAGAAATGGAATGGTATCACCATTGGAAAGCAACGCGCATGAAATGGCACAATTCATTGGGTTTCGGAGAAGCAAATTACCGTTTTCACGATCACATTAAATTAGCACATTACGCCAATGCTGCCTGCGATATTGAATTTAATTTTCCGTTTGGATTTAAAGAATTGGAAGGAATTCATTCCCGCACCGATTTCGATTTAAAAGCACATGAACAACATTCAGGAAAAAAATTACAATATTTTGACCCGGAATTAAATCAAAACTATGTTCCTTATGTAGTGGAAACATCAGTTGGATTGGACCGTTTGTTTTTAGCGGTGATGAGCAAAGCCTTTGTAGAAGAAAAATTAGAAGATGGCACTATTCGTACGGCTTTAAACCTTCCTGCATTTTTAGCTCCGATAAAAGTTGCCGTCCTTCCATTATTAAAGAAAGATGGTTTACCAGAAAAGGCTCGTGAGATACTTGACATGTTGAAATTCGATCATGCCACAACGTATGATGAAAAAGATACGATAGGAAAACGTTACCGCAGACAAGATGCGATTGGAACTCCATTTTGCATTACCGTTGATCATCAATCTTTAGAAGATAACACGGTTACTATTCGTCACCGCGATACAATGGCACAAGATCGTGTGAGCATAGAAGCACTCGTGAAAATTGTGGATGATAAGGTGAGCTTTAAAAAAGCGTTGCAAGGGTTAAATTAATTCCTTTCTTTTATAAAAAACAGAACCCCAAGGATTTCCTTGGGGTTTTCTGACCTCTAAACTAATAACAATTGATTAACCAAACCAATCATCACAAACAAACCCGATGTATGGTCGGGATTGACCTTCAGATGAAGCTTCGGGCTCTCTTTCCCTTAGCTTCACCTTGTGGTCTGAAACAAATCCTGCTCTCTTAATCAGGATTTAAAATCGTTTTATCGCTTTTTCTATTTTAAACCAGACATCCAAGTCTATTTCTGATTCAAAATTTTTAAAAAAATCTTTGAATGTGTTTTCAATACTATCTTTTTTCATTCAGTTTTTTCTCTTTGTCAACTAACAAATCCCAATTTTCATCGGGATAAGTACTGCTAATTTCTTCGAAATAAGCAGTACTAGAAACTCGGACAAGTACTAGGTCTATATTTTGGTCTAGGTTTTTTGCAATAAAAATTCATTCCAAGCGATATTTCGTGTGAACCTGCAGTTGCGTTCGTTAATTTGGAAACAGTAACATCATAGCTGTATCCCGCTTTAAACACTCCGTGTGTAACTCCTACCAAAAGAATAAATGAATCCTGATTACGGTACCACAAGCCTCCAACTAAAGAGCCTTTTGTAACATATATTCCTAAATTCAACTGACGGAAATCTTGTTGTTGTTGGTATAAAATATTAGGAGAAACAGTTGTTTCACTGCTTTTGCCTCCAACAGGAATTGTTGCTCCGGCATGACCTGTAAATTTCACAGGAAGTTTGCTGTCGCCAATTAACCCTTCATTTGGTTGAGTTAAGTGATGTGCAGCAAATCCAACAAATACATATTTACTAAACATTACTGCTCCTGCAGAAAAATCTACATAAGAACGGCTAGAGCGCTCATGTGTTTCATCGGTATTGTAGACAAACCCCCTTCTATCGTCAATCATATCCCCGAAAGTAAGTTTGCTCCAATCAATGGCTTTTTGTCCATATG
>CAYWAV010000099.1:0-4570 GCA_964456225.1 uncultured Chitinophaga sp.
CTGAAAAAATGAAAAAAATTTACCTTTTATCATTGTCGATTTTTGTGTCTGCCGGAGTGTGGGCTCAAAGAAGTGCTAGCACAAATGCAGCAACGGCAGTAATGGCAAAATCTACTGAAGAAGTTACTGCTTCACAACCCAATAATGATAGAGCACCTTTTGATGTTATCTGGTCGCAAGATTTTGGATCAACAGCAATGGGAGGTCTTCCAACAGGTTGGAGTGGAGCCGGAGCATTTCCTGTTTGGAAAAAAACAACGATTGGATCTACAGGATGCTTTGGAACATCTACAGCAACATTAACTTCTCCAACTGCATCAAATGGAGTTTTAATTTATGATGCCGATTCCTTGAATGAGGCAATTACAGGTGATTGTACAGGTGCTACTTATGCAGCAAGAGCTGGGGAAGTTATCAGCGAAACAATCGATTTAACTGGTGAGCCAAATGTAAGATTGGAATTCAGACAATATTTCAGATTGTGCTGCTCTCCAACTACAACTTTTTTAACAGTTTCTGTAAGTGCAGATGGTGGTGGAACTTGGACAAATTATGATGCAAAAGGAACAACAGGAATTAATAGTTACAATACAAATAACGAATTAATTTCAATAAATGTTAGTGCTGCAGTTGGTGGGTCTAACAACGTAAAAGTGAAATTTACATTTGACAGTGGTTTAGGTGTTTATTTCTGGCAAATTGACGATGTGAAAATTATTGAAGGTCCATTAAACGATGTGAAATTAGAACGCGTTTACAACGACTTTAGCTACTTAGATGGTGGGTTTTACACTCAAACTCCAGCAGGTCAGGTAGCACCAATAATGTTCAGAGGTGCAATTTTGAATGATGGATTTCAAGCTCAAACTACCGTTAATATGAACGTTAGCATTACTGGTGCTGGTACTTATAGCCAAAACAGTAATACAATTACAAGTTTTCCACTTTATGGAAGAGATACATTAATGATAACAACACCAACGTTTGATCCTTTGGCAGTTGGAACTTATACAATGGTTCATACGGTTACACAAACCCAAACTGATGAATTAATTTCTAACAACAGTTTAACTAGAACACTTAAAGTTTCTGATACTGTTTATGCAAGAGATTATGGTATTATGGGAGCAGGCATCACTAATTCATTAAGCCCTTCTGATTATGTTGGTGGCGATGTAGATGGATCTGTTATTGCAACATTATACGAATTTCCAGCAGTAGCAAATATTACAACAGCTTCTGCGTTTGTTGCAACATCAACACAAAATGGTGCATCATTTGATTTTGTTTTATATAACATTGATATGACTGGAAACTTTGTTGAAGTTGCTAACTCCGACATTTATCTTGTTGCTGGAACTGCGGATAAAAATAAATGGGTAACACTTCCATTCATTTTCCCTGGTGGACCATACCCTGTTCTTGCAGGAGAGTCTTACATTATCGGTGTTAGAGTTTATGGTGCTCCTGCTTTTGATTTGGATATCCTTAACGATTTAACTTTAGAAGGAACACAGCCTGCTCAAACAACATTTGTGGATGCAGGTGGAACAGGTGCTTGGGGATGGATTCAAAAAGCTCCGTTCTTACATTTGAACGTAGAAGCAATCAATGCTGGAGTAAACGAATTGGATGCATCAAACGCTGTTTTGCACCAAAACGTTCCGAATCCTGCAAATGGAAATACTGCTGTGAATTTCGAAATTGTTAAATCAAATGAAGTTTCTTTATCTCTATTTGATGTAACAGGTAAATTAATCAAATCAGTAAATGCTGGAAATTTATCTGCTGGAATGCATACCATTTCATTAGAAACAGCTGATGTTGATGCTGGTGTTTATTTCTATACATTAACAGTTGGTGAACAAAAATTGACTAAGAAAATGACAGTTATGAAATAATAATAATTGTTAGCATAAAACAAAAACGGGTTCAAATATTATTTGAACCCGTTTTTTTTATTTTGTAAATGAACTAAAATTTTGTCTTTAAGCTTTTCATGAATTTTGTAGCATATACAAAATCACAAACTTCCTGATTGTCTGTTTTTAATATATCCTCTTTACTTCCTTGCCACCAATTATCGCCTTTATAGATAAACATAATATTGTCTCCAATTTCAATTACCGAGTTCATATCATGTGTAATAACCATTGTTGTGATGCCGTATTCATCAGTAATTTCTTTAATCAGATTGTCAATTACAATAGATGTTTTTGGATCCAACCCGGAATTGGGTTCATCGCAAAATAAATATTTGGGTTGAACAGCAATGGCTCTTGCAATGGCTACTCGTTTTTTCATTCCTCCGCTCAGTTCTGCAGGATACAATTTATTGGCATCAGGCAAATTCACTCTTTGTAAACAAAAATTTGCTCTGTCGCGTTTTTCACTTTCTGTTAAATCGGTAAACATCGACAAAGGGAAAGCAACATTCTCTTCTACTGTCTTTGAATCAAACAATGCGCCTCCTTGAAACAACATTCCAATTTCTTTTCGGATTTCTTTTTTGCCATTAAAATCTAAGTCATAAAAATTTCGTCCATCAAACAATACTTCACCAGCATCAATTTCATTCAACCCAACCATACATTTAAGCAAAGTAGTTTTACCAGAACCACTTTCTCCAATGATCATATTGGTTTTCCCTTTTTCAAACGTAAACGAAATATCGTTCAGGACTTTTCGTCCCGAAAATGATTTTGATATGTTGTTAACTTGTATCAAACCAATAAAACTTGAGTTAATATTAAATCGAAAGCCAAAATAAGCACACTCGCATAAACAACGCCTTTGGTACTCGAGCGGCCCACTTCCAGCGCACCACCTTTTGTGTAATAACCATGATAAGCAGGAACAGAAGCAATGATAAATGCAAATACTGCTGTTTTAATTAATGCATAAATAACGTTAAAAGGTCTAAATGCATAAGTGATTCCTAAAATGTATTCGAAATCAGTTACCACTCCAGCCATCAATCCAAAGATGTATCCACCCAAAATTCCCAAAAACATGGAGAAAATGATTAGAATAGGGTTAAATAAAACAGAAGCTATTATTTTTGGAAAAATTAAATATCCGGCCGAATTAATTCCCATAATCTCCAAAGCATCAATCTGCTCGGTTACGCGCATTGTTCCAATTTCGGAGGCAATGCTGGAACCAATTTTTCCGGCTAAAATTAAGCTGACAATGGCAGGTGAAAATTCTAAGATCATTGTATCGCGAACCGCAACACCAACAGCGTAGGGAGGAATAAGCGGACTTTCAAAATTAAAGGCTGTTTGGATGGTAATAACGGCACCCATAAAAACAGAGATGATGGCAACAATTCCAAGAGAACCAACACCAAGAGAATACATTTCTTCAAAAATGCGGTCCTTATATAGGGAAAGCTTTTCGGGTTTGCCGAAAGCACGCTTGATAAGTATGTAGTATCTACCGAAGTGAAAAAAGATATTCATTTTTAGCTAAAGCCCTTCTGTTTGAATCATTTATTCAGGGTTAAAAATAAGAATAATTGACCACAAATGATGTGTTTTGTTTTTGCTATCTTTGTATATCAATCTTTCGATTATGCATCAAGGCTTACGAAAAACACCAAAACTCATTATACTCCTGCTGATGGTTTCATTGTTCTCAGGTTGTTTTGCTGCGCGTAAAAAAAATCGTTGTGGTGATTGCCCGAAATGGAAAATCGATTTCTCGATTTTTTTACAAGATAATTTCTCTATAAACAGTTAAAATACCCTTTTTTAGGTATCGTCAGAGCCTGTAAATGGCTTTAAAATACGTACTTTTGTAGTGTACATGATAAAAGCGTTAAAAAATTTAGCAGAACTAAAAATAGGACAAAGTGCAATCATTGATTCGTTTACGGATAAAGAGATGGCCTTGAAACTATTGGAAATGGGTTGTACGCCAGGTGAAATTGTGAAGCTTGACCGCATTGCCCCTTTGGGTGATCCAATTGCTATTTCAGTTGCTGGATATTTACTCAGCTTGCGCAAGTCGGAAGCTTCTACCGTACTCGTATCTCTTATTCCAGCTAGTTAATCATTTTTGTTGTGGAGTCGAATTCATCTTTCGTTAATTTTTCTGATAAACCAACTTTGAAAGTTGCACTCGTTGGAAATCCTAACAGTGGCAAATCTACTTTATTCAATGCGCTTACTGGCTTAAATCAAAAAACAGGAAATTTTCCGGGTGTTACCGTTGATAAAAAATCGGGTTTTGCTAAATTAAACTCAACTGTTACTGCCGAATTTATTGACCTTCCCGGAACATATAGTTTGTACCCAAAATCCTTGGACGAGCGAGTTGCTTTTGAAGTGCTTTGCAATAGTCAAAATGCCAACCATCCCGATGTTACCATCATTGTTGCTGATGCGAGTAACTTAAAACGAAATCTATTTCTTGTTTCTCAAATCATTGATCTTAAAATTCCTGTGATTTTAGCATTAAATATGATGGACATGGTGGAGAAAGATGGCGATGTGATTGATGCGATTCGTCTTTCAGAAAAATTGGGAGTAAAGGTTGTTGGAATAAGTGCCAGAAATAAAGAAGG
>CAYWAV010000099.1:4670-12663 GCA_964456225.1 uncultured Chitinophaga sp.
AATAAACTTCAATCGCTCGAAAGTGTAGAACGTTACAAAGTCATCAATCGCATTGTTGAAGAATGCATCACTCATAAATCGGCAATAAAAACAGAATCGTTTACGCAAAAATTAGATGGGATATTAACTCATCGCATTTGGGGATACGCTATTTTTTTAGTGGTGTTGTTTTTTATATTTCAGACTATCTTTTTCCTTGCCGCCTTTCCTATGGAATGGATCGAGAGCTTGTTTGTTTTTATTTCTGAAGCTACAGCCAATGTTCTTCCTGCAGGTGAACTCAGCAATTTACTAGTAAATGGAATAATAGCAGGCTTGAGTGGAGTGGTTGTATTTGTTCCTCAAATTGCATTGTTATTTACATTCATTGCCATTTTAGAAGACACAGGTTATATGGCGAGAGTGAGTTTTATCATGGATAAACTCATGCGAAAATTCGGATTGAATGGTCGGTCTGTTATTCCATTAATTAGTGGAGTTGCTTGTGCCGTGCCCGCAATCATGAGTGCGCGTACCATCAGCAGTTGGAAAGAACGCATGATTACTATTTTTGTAACTCCCTTAATGAGTTGTTCGGCTCGACTTCCTGTTTATACTTTATTGATTTCGTTGATAGTTCCGCAAGATAAAAATGCAGGTTTTTTTAATTATCAAGGTTTGATATTAATGGCCATGTATCTGATTGGATTTATTGCTGCGATTGCTGCTGCATGGGTTATGAAATGGATTTTAAAAGCAAAAGAGAAAAGTTATTTCATAATGGAGTTGCCTGTTTATCGCAGTCCGCAATGGCGAACGGTTGGGCACACCATTTACGATAAAGTAAAAATGTTTTTGTTTGATGCAGGTAAAATCATTGTTGCTATCTCCATCATTCTTTGGTTTTTATCAGCTCACGCACCTGGAAATAAATTTGAGCAGATAGAAAAAAAATATCAAGATAATACTTGGAGAGCAAACATGAACCAAGATGAAGTAGACGCAAAAATTGCTTCCGAAAAATTAGAAGTATCCTATGCTGGAATGTTAGGAAAATCAATAGAACCAGCAATCAAACCTTTGGGCTTCGATTGGAAAATCGGAATTTCATTGATTACTTCTTTTGCAGCCAGAGAAGTGTTTGTAGGAACAATGGCAACAATCTATAGTGCTGGCAGCACGGATAATACACAAACCATCCGTGAAAAAATGCAAGCAGAAAAAGACCCCGAAACAGGAAAACAAAAATATTCAATAGCTGTTGGATTCTCCTTGATGATTTTTTATGCTTTTGCTATGCAATGTATGAGTACGCTCGCAGTTGTTTATCGCGAAACAAAAAGCTGGAAATGGCCTACAGTTCAATTCTTCTTCATGGGCGCATTGGCTTATGTTTCTAGCTTTATTGTTTATCAATTGTTAAAGTAGTACGGATAACGAATAAAAAAAACGAATTTGCGAATCTGTGTTCGTTGATTTTTTATAATCAGGATGTATTCCCCTCTTGAGAGTAGGCAGGGGTGTGTATAAAATGTCTGTTATTTTAATAAATTAGATTCGTAAATTCGTTTTTTTTATTCGTTATCTGCAGATCAAATGAACCAACTCGAAAGAAATCAATCCATCCTTCACAAATACATCCCTGAAAAGGCGGTGCCTGCTATTTCTGAATGGATTTATAAATTCGATTTCAAATTAAAAATTAAAAAAAGTCGCAGCTCAAAGTATGGTGATTATCGTCCGCCTTTTAGAGGAGAAAATCATTTGATTACTATTAATTACGACATGAATAAGTATGCTTTTTTGATTACGCTTGTTCATGAAATTGCTCATTTGTCGACCTACAACAAACACAAAGACAATGTGAAACCGCATGGAGAAGAATGGAAATTGCATTATAAATTATTGATGCAGCAGTTTTTAATTCCAGATATTTTTCCGGTGGATGTGATTACGGCATTGCGAAAATATATGAATAACCCAGCTGCATCCAGCTGTTCGGATACCAATTTATTGCGAATCTTAAAAAATTACGATATCAGAGAAAACACTGTTTTGCTGGAAGATGTTCCAGAAGGGGCAACCTTTTCTTATAACGATAATCGCCACTTTATAAAAGGCCCTCAGGCCCGAAAACGGATTAAGTGTTTGGACGTGAATACCAAGGCGACCTACCTGTTTAACCCCATTACCGAAGTATTGGTAATTCATACTCCTTTTTTTGCCGAAAATAAGGCATAAATCACCAACAATTAATCAACAAATAGGCTGAACATATTGGGTTTTTGTTAAATTTGCTCTTAGGGCAAATTTAATACTAAACAGACTATTTTCCCCTCTCCTTTTTCTAGGAGAGGAATGAGGTGAGGTTTTAAGATTGGACTTTTTAGTATTTTATTTGCATCCAACATTTATCAATTAGTAACGCTTAAAAATTTTACATTATGACTGCAAATACAATGGAAAAAAACATCGATTTAAAAGTTTCAAAACTTGCTCAGAATATTATTGGATCTGAAATTATAAAGCTAGCAGCTGAGGTAAACGAAAAAATAAAACAAGGAGAAAAGGTTTATAATTTTACAATTGGTGATTTTAATCCAAAGATATTTCCTATTCCTGCTGAATTAAAATCTGCAATCATTGCTGCGTATGAAGATGATCAAACAAATTATCCGGCTGCGGATGGTATGTTGGAATTGCGTCAAGCTGTATCCAACCTTCTAAAAGAACGCGGAGATTTAGATTATAAAACCGATGAGATTGTAATTGCTGGTGGTGCTCGTCCTGTTATTTATGCCATTTTTAAAGCATTGGTGGATGAAGGCGATACAGTTATTTTTCCTGTTCCATCATGGAACAACAATCACTATACATATTTGAATAATGCAAAACCGGTGTTGATTGAAACAAGCCCTGAAAATAAATTTATGCCAACGGCCGCTGATTTTAAGCCTTATATGAGCTCCGCAAATTTAATTGCATTGTGTTCTCCCTTAAATCCTACCGGAACAACTTTCCGTAAAAAAGATTTGGAAGAAATTTGTGATATGATTTTGTTAGAGAATGATAAGCGTTTAGCAGAAAATAAAAAACCATTGTATTTGATGTACGATCAAATTTATTGGGAATTAACTTTTGGTGAAACAAAACATTACAATCCGGTATCACTTCGTCCAGCAATGAAAAATTATACTGTGTTTGTAGATGGTATTTCCAAATCATTGTCTGCAACTGGAGTAAGAGTGGGTTGGAGCATGGGTCCGAAAAAAATTATTGAGAAAATGAAATCCATTTTAACGCACGTTGGCGCTTGGGCTCCGAAAGCGGAACAAATGGCAACTGCAACTTATTTAAACGACTTAAAGCAGTATGGTAAATTTTTGACGGACATCAAAACAAAAATCAATGATCGTCTTGTCAATTTTCACAAAGGATTTCAAAGTTTAAAAGCAGAAGGGTTTAAAGTGGATTCAATTGCTCCGGAAGCAGCTATTTATTTAACAGTGCAGTTTTCTTTACACGGACAAAAAAAAGCAGATGGAACTGTTTTGAATACAACACAAGATGTAACAAAATATATTTTAGATGAAGCAAAAGTTGCTTTGGTTCCATTTTATGCATTTGGTGCTTCCGTTGATTCAAGTTGGTACCGTTTGTCGGTTGGAACTTGTAAAATAGAAGAGATTGATGCGGTGGTTGAAAGTTTGAGAAGTGCTTTGAAGAAACTAAAATAGTACGGATAACGAATAAAAAAACGAATTTACGAATCTGTGTAATTTTGGATTTGTAAAAAAATCAGTAGATGAAAAATAGTACAACCAAACAGGAGCAATTAGTCTGAAAAAATAATTCAGATAGAATAATGAATTTTAACAAACCCAGATTCGTAAATTCGTTTTTTTTCGTTATCCGGATAAAAGAAAAAATATAATTTGTAATAATATTATCTAAGTGAAAAATAATTATTGTGTGATAATGGCAGGTGGCGTAGGAAGCCGCTTTTGGCCGATGAGCAGAACCGCTCATCCAAAACAATTTATGGATATTTTAGGGACAGGCAAAACACTTTTGCAACAAACCTATAGTCGATTTTCAAAACTTTGTCCGAAAGAAAATATTTACATTGTTACCAACGAAGCTTACGTAGATTTGGTAAAAGAACAAATCAAAGGCATTGCAGATGCAAATATCTTAAGTGAACCTTCTCGTAAGAATACCGCTCCGTGTGTAGCATACGCTTGTTATAAAATAGCACAATTAAATCCGGATGCACTTACCGTTATCGCACCTTCTGATCACTTGATTGTGAAGGAAGATACTTTTGTAAAAGCAATCAAAGCCTGTTATTTAAAAGCAGCTTCGCAGGATTGTTTGGTTACGCTGGGTATTCGTCCTAGTCGCCCCGACACCGGTTATGGCTATATTCAGTTTGTAGAATCAGAAACAACGGAAAAAGATAAACGGATCAAAAAAGTGAAAACGTTTATGGAAAAGCCGGAGTTGGAAATGGCAAAATTCTTTTTGCAGAGCGGAGATTTTTTATGGAACTCAGGAATTTTTATTTGGAGTGTAAAAAGTATTATAAAAGCTTTTGAAGCACATTCTCCTGAGATAGATACAATTTTTAAAGAAGGAAATACTGTTTACAATACGGACAAAGAAAAAGAATTTATTGCAAAAGCATATTCCAGCTGTAAAAACATTTCCATTGATTATGCAATCATGGAAAAAGCAACGAATGTGTATGTGCGTTCATCCATTATTGGTTGGAGCGATTTAGGAACTTGGGGTTCGTTATATGGTCACATTAAACAAGATGATAACAACAATGCTGTTGTAGGGAAAAATGTGATGATGTACGATTCAAAAAATTGCATTGTAAATGTTTCAAAAGATAAACTAGTAGTAATGCAAGGTTTGGAAGATTATATTGTTGTTGAATCGGATGGGATATTGTTGATTTGCAAAAAGCAAGATGAGCAAGAAATCAAAACATTTGTAAATGATGTGAAGATTCAAAAAGGGGAAAAGTTTGTTTAGTTGGTTGACTTGTTCATTGGTTTAATAGTTCATTGGTTTGCTGTGTATTGTTATTGTGGGTGTGATCTTCGAACTAACTATGATCAATTCCCCCTAAAAAATTGTTTCAGCTTCCCTTCTCCATTTGGAGAAGGTGTCCGAAGGACGGATGAGGCGAAAAGGGGGTTAGTGGGATTTGCATGATGTAAGAAAAATTAAAATTCAAAAATCAGAACCAAAAATCGGTTACATATGACGAGATTGCTTCGCTCTGCTCGCAATGACGCCATCAATTAGCACTTCACTCAATCCACACTCTTCCCATCATTATATTTCTTTCCTCTATACGCTCCAGAGAAATAGACAATAAACTTTGCTCCGAAAATAGCTTGTTCCTGATTCCAATCCACAAAAAAAGTTAGACCTGCTCCAACATCATAAGTTATTTTTTTTACTGCTTCTATTTGCGCGTAAATTCCAGGTTGTGTAAACGGACGAGTATAAACACTGTCGCCAACCTTTGCGTAGCCTGTTGAATAGGACAATCCTGCAAATCCTGCAAAATGAATGTCTTTGTCTTCGTATCGTTTTCCATACCCTAAATGAAATTGATAATTGTCGTAAAAACCAAATTGTTCTCCTGAGATAAATGTACCCAATTGAAAATAATGTTGTTTGATATGAAAGTTGAAATCTAGTCCGCCCGCAAAACCAATTTTTCTTTTGTAGGTTAAGTTCTGATTAAAACCTCCGCCAACGGTTAACCAATTGTTGTAGTAGCGTAATTTTTTATTGTTTAAAGTAAAAGTGCTATCGATAGGAGCGATGTGTTTTTTCTTTTTACCGCTAGCAGTAGTTTGTGAGTCATTTGTTTCTTCAACTATTTTATAACGTTTGCCATTGATCACAGTATCGGTTTGTGAAAAAATAGAGCAAGCAATAAAATTAATTGCAATAAAAAATAAGATGGAAAGATGTTTTTTCAAAATCTTAATAGTAAAAATAAAAGGGATGATTATTAACGAAGGCAAGCCTCCTTTTAGTGTATTGTTTTCGCTTCATATTAGAGATTGCTTCACTTCGCTCGCAATGACGTCCTTTAATAGAATAGTTTAAATAGAACGTCATTGCGAGGCACGAAGCAATCTTATCTTTGCTACTTCATGCTCCCACACATATCTTCCGGCTTCACCCATTCATCAAATTGTTCGTTAGTAACATATCCCAATTCTATCGCTGCTTCTCTTAATGTCTTGTTTCCTTTATGAGCAGTCTTTGCAATCTTCGCTGCTTTCTCATAACCAATATGTGTATTCAATGCTGTTACCAACATCAATGAATTTTCTAAATGTTGTTTTAGCATAGGCAAGTTTGGCTCAATTCCTACAGCACAATTATCATTGAAAGAAACACAAGCATCACCAATCAAACGTGCCGATTGTAAAACATTTGCAGCAATCACTGGTTTAAAAACATTCAATTCAAAATGCCCATTCATCCCACCAATAGAAACTGCAACATCGTTCCCTATTACTTGAGCGCATACCATTGTTAGTGCTTCTGGTTGAGTTGGATTTACTTTTCCGGGCATGATAGAAGAACCTGGTTCGTTATCCGGAATAATTAATTCTCCAATTCCTGAACGCGGACCAGAAGATAACATTCTAATATCGTTTGCAATTTTCATTAAAGAAACCGCTGTGCGTTTTAATGCTCCTGATAATTCAACCATTGCATCGTGAGCCGCAAGCGCTTCAAATTTATTGGGTGCAGTTACAAAAGGAAGGCCTGTTAATTCTGCAATTTTTTTTGCTACTAAAACATCGTATCCTTTTGGAGTGTTCAATCCTGTTCCAACAGCTGTTCCACCCAATGCCAGTTCACGCACCATCTCCAATGCATTTTTAATGGCACGAATTCCATTCGTTAATTGTTGTGCATATCCTCCAAACTCTTGTCCGAGTGTTAAAGGTGTTGCATCCATAAAATGGGTACGACCCGTTTTTACAATATTCTTAAAGTCGTTTGATTTTTTTAATAAAGTATCTCTTAATTTTTCAATTCCAGGAAGTGTGATATCTACAACTTGCTTATAAGATGCAATGTGCATAGCAGTTGGATAAGTATCGTTTGACGATTGTGATTTATTTACATCATCATTTGGATGCAATACTTTTTTCTCGTCTGCTAATTTTCCTCCACTCATTACATGTGCACGATATGCAATTACTTCATTCGCATTCATGTTGGATTGTGTTCCCGAACCTGTTTGCCAAATTACCAAAGGAAATTGATCGTCCAGTTTTCCTGCAATAATTTCATCACAAGCTTTTGCAATAAGGTCTTTTTTATCAGCAGTCAAAACACCCAATTCACAATTCGCCATTGCAGCCGCCTTTTTCAAATAACCGAATGCATATATAATTTCCTTGGGCATACTTGCTTCAGGTCCAATTTTAAAATTGTTACGTGAGCGCTCTGTTTGTGCTCCCCAGTATTTATCAGCAGGTACTTTTACCTCGCCCATAGTGTCGGTTTCAATACGGTATTCCATAAATAAGTAATTAAGTGATTAAGTAACTAGGTGATTAAGTGCGTTAAATTCAGATGTAAATTTAAGATTATTTTTCGATTTTCGAAAGATTATTAGAAGGAATTCCCCCTTTACAAAGGGGGGCAGGGGGATTTTGATAATGTAAATGGGTAAGACAAATTATTCTTTAGGAGGAATTCACATTGATTCCAATTTAGCTATGGAGCAGAAGCTATAGACTCTTTGTGAAAAAGAACAAATGTGCTAAATGTATACAATGTAAAGATGCTTTTAAATATCGAAAAGGTTCTAAATCCTTTTTTAATAAAGGGAATTGTGATAATTAATACATTTTTTATACATTAGCATACTTCGGTATACCGAAGGTTTGGTTTCAGGATGGCCGGAAAAGAGTTTAAGATAGGTTTTGGCCGAGAGTTCGAGCCCCAGTGCGCACCC
>CAYWAV010000100.1:0-12648 GCA_964456225.1 uncultured Chitinophaga sp.
GTCAATCGGTATTTCTTCAATGTCCATGTTGTCGTTTTAAAATTGGGCATAACGTGTTGCAGCTACAAGAAGTTGGCGATTTTCACCACAAATGTTCATACGAAGAACGAATGTTTGTTGAACCACAAAACTGTCATACGAAGCACAGAACCGCCAATTTATTGTAGGTGCTGTTGTGCGATCGCCCTTTCTCATTATACTATTGTTCTAAAAGTTAGATTAATTCTCGTTTGTTTTACTTTTTTTTCTTTTGGTACACTATGTTGCCAAAAATGTTGTAAATCCTGTTTCATAATTAGCAATGTTCCGTGTTTTAATGGGAATTCTAATTTTATAGAATTGTCGTCATTACGTCTTATTAAAAAACGTCTTGTTGCACCAAAATTGACTGAAGCTATTATTGGGTTTTGCCCTAATTCTTTTTCTGCGTCTGCGTGCCAATTTATATAATCTTCGCCATCTCTATACCAATTCATTAGAACACTATTGAAATTTACATTTGCTATTTTTTCAATTTGCTCTTTCAAAAACAGAAGTCCTTTATTCCAATTCTTTGGTTGCAAAGTTAAACCTGTATAAGTATATGGTTTGTCAATATCTCCATACCAAGCAGAAAAACGTGGTAAGAAAACTTCTTTACCATACATATTCAATTTGTCGTGTTGCCAATTAATATTTTTGAATTTTACCTTTGCTAATTGTTCTTTGTCATATTCTCTCCAATTTGCAGTTTGCCAGTCAAGTGAATCATTTTCAAGAAAATATTCTAAACTTCTATCACTGATTTTTTTATCAAAATAATGCTCTGAATAAATGAGCATTCCATTTGGTATGGTTATTTCAAATACATTTAAACCATTATTAAATTTACAATTATACCCTTCCGCATTTGGAATTTTAAATGGTGGGTTTGGTATGCCAGAGTTAAATAATTCCATTTTATTGAATTTCTAATTTTTCAATATAATCAACTAATTTACCAAGTGGTTTCAATACATTAGATTTGGATTTTATATAATCTTTGTTTCCAACAATGTAAATAGTATTTCTTGCTCTTGTAACTGCAACATTTACTGATTCGGGAACCATATTATCAATCCAATTTATTTTTGAATCAGGTGAATTATTGGTAACCACTAAACTATATATCATTACATCTTTTTCATCTCCTTGAAAAATATTGACTGTATTTGCGATAATTCTAGTCGTCAAATGTATCGGTATTTTATTATGCAACGCTTCAGCTTGATGTCTAAACGGAGTTACAATCCCAATGGAAATATCGGGATTTAGATTTGCTAAATTTATCGCTATTTCAATTGATTTTTCAATTTCAGCTTCATTAATATTTATATTATCAGCCTTGTGTTTTCCTACAACATTGATCCATTTTATGCCATTGGGTTGAATTTTGAAGTCTTCTTTTTTAGTGCAAATTTTCAAATCAACTCCAATTTTTGGATTGTAAAAAGCTTCGTTTGAATATCCAATAATATCTGGATGACATCGATAGTGTCTGTCGATATTTACGATACTATTGTTGTTTGTAGCATTTGATAAAAAATTCTCGCTATAATCCCACAAAGATTTTTCTTTATATTTTAAATAAACTGAACCACTAAGATTAAGATGTTCTTTTATTTTTTCTTCCTCAAATTTATTGAGAGATGTTATGTGCCTTAATTGTAATGGGTCGCCAATTACAACTAATTGTTTTGCTCTTAATATTAATGGAATTGCAGATGCTATATCACATTGTGAAGCCTCGTCTATTACGACCATATCAAATAATTCATTTGCAAGTGGCAAGGATGCTTTTGCAGACAAACTTGTAACTGAAATAATACTAAAGATTTCTAAAAATCTCTTTGTAGCATTTGCAAACGTAACTAATTCTGCATCCTTCCAAGGAATAGCATCAGGTAAAAAATCTTTGTAATTATTTATATGGGCTTGAGAAGCATTGGAAATTTTATTTTCAATTTTTTCTTTTAAAAGGACTTTGCTTTGTTTAATAATTTCAATTTCACAATTTGCTATAATTTTTAAAATTTCTTTTTCTTGTGAATTTATAATTGTAATGAAATTCTCAACTTTTTTTAATTCTTCGGTTTTTAATTCTGAATCATTTTTTAATTTTAAGTATTCTGCGTAATATTCTGTAATTGAATTAAATGGTTTTATTATGTCATTATAAGTTTTTAAAATTTTTGTGCCATTTTTAAAATCTGATATTTGATTAGGAATTGTCTTGAAAACATTCTTAAAATCTTTGTGAGTTTCATCAATAAAACTAATCAATTCAAATGCATATTTCTTTTTTGTAAACCAATCAATCCAAAATTTATTTAAGCCTGAATATTTAAGTTCAAAATGATTTTTTTGTTTCTTAGTTGAATAAAGATAGCTTTCTATTATATCAATTTTATGATTTAATCTTATTTTTTCAAATTCAGAATTGTTTTGGCTAATATTTAATAGTTTATTTTCTAAATTCTCAATATTTTTTTTGAGCTCGGGTAATTTTGATTGAAACAAATCTCTTTGTTCAAGTTTTCTTTTGTTGTCCGTTTTTGTTTTTGTTATTTCATTAAGTTTTTCTTGACTTTTATCAAGATTACTAGCATTGTCTAATAAAGTTGGCTTTAATGCACTAATTCTGTTTATTTCAGGTAAAGTGGTTTCCCCTAATATTTTCTTATTACCAAACCTTAAAAAGAAACCAGTATTTTCTTCTCTGTCAAATCTACTTTTAACATTATCTACTGCTTGGTTGTTTTTGCTCGCTACAAGAACTTTTTTGTTTTGTAAAACGGCATTCGCCAAAATATTTGAGATAACCTGTGTTTTACCACTTCCAGGCGGTCCAGTTATTACCGATATTTTATTATTAAAGGCTGTTAAAACTGCCTTTTTTTGGCTGTCATCTAAATTACTAATTTGTATTAAGTCATTCTCTGAAAAGTCATTTAATTTATTGTCGATTGGTTTGTTAAATAGAAAATTATATAATAAACTATCTTCTTTTACAGAATAACTATTTACTTTTCTTAATTCAGAATAGATTTGACTTAAAGCAGGATTTTTAGAACTTAACGCAAATGATAACTTATTGTCAAATAATACCTTGGCGTTTAGCTTTTCTTTGAAAAGATCTAATATTTCCACTAAAGTATTTTGCTCTTTAATTAAATTTTCAAGTTCGTCTATTTCTTCCTCACTTCTCTCAAATTTAGTTGTTAATGTCCCATAGTTCAACTCAAAACTGGATAGTTTTAGTTTCATTTTTTCTTTTGATGTATCAATATCTTTTATATCATCAAATAAATACGTGTAATTTAATATGGAATATTTTTTTGCATCAATTTCAATTTCCAAATTAATATTTAGGTCTTTTGGCCATTTTCCCGTTTTGTTGTTGTTGAAAATATCGAGAAATAATTTATTACTAACTAAATCAACTACAAAGTCATTATTGGCATCTATAGTATAATTCAAATAACTATAATCATCAATTGCAGGTTCTTTTAGCTGTTCTAATTCAACTACAAGTTTATAATATTCTACAATTCTATCCACAGAGTTCAATTTGTTTGGATCAATAACCTTTAACTTTTTTTCTAAAATATGCATTATGTTGTTATTCTTTGGCATAGTTGGGTAGTATATAGTTTTAATAATTTCAATTTTATTTCCTTTTATTTTAAAAACTAATAACTTAATCGTTCCTCTTGTAGTTTTTAGTTTTCCATTTTCTTTTCCAATTAATTGTTCATCTGTACAATTCAAGAGTTTTGCAAAAATATCTATTCGTGTTGATGTTGCATTCATTGGACCTACACAAATAAAATATTGTTCTCCTTTTAAATTACTTTTAATCAACTCTGTAAGCTTTGCTAAATTTACAGTTTCAATGTCAAGTATATTCGAGAAAAAATTTATTGACACAGCTTCTGTAATATTTATATCAGATAAATCAACATCATCCAGTTTTTTTTCAATTAGGTAAGTATTTATTCCTTGAATATTTGCCTCAATATATTTTTTAGCTTTTGTTATGGCAGGGCTTGAAGGCTCGATAAGAGTTATGTTTTGAGGTTTTTTGTGTGATGTATCATTTTTAATGAAGTCAAGAAAACATAATGTTGCTAAACCTTGTCCACAGCCCCAGTCAATTATTTGATAGTTGTTTTTAACAATGTCTTGGATTTTTGTAAAAGTAGATAAGGCTGAATGGATTTTTTCTTCGTGCATTTTTCCATATGCAGCTAAGTAACAATTTAATTCGTCTTCACTATTTAAAAGTCCAACTCCGTGATTTACAAATGACCAAGGTTTTGATTTTTTTTCATTCGGTAAATTTTCGTAAGCTTTTGATATAATGTCTTGCAAATCTGTCATTCAAATTTCGTCTTAAATAGTTAATTTGTTATTAAGTACGGTCGTTTCTTAGGGTGTCGCACAACGGTTTGGCGCTTGGCGAAGAAGCGGATGTCGAAGCACAAAACTGTCAACCCAGCACAAAATTTGATACGAGGTAGAATGTTTAATTAACCACTGAACCCGCTTTTTTGCCAAGCGCCTGTTATGCCTTCGTTCTTCTTTGTCGGTCGTTGTTTGTTTGTCCATTGTCGTGTAGTTGTGCGTTGGCTTGGTAGCTCTTTTCCTGTTTTTTGCTTGGCTTCGTGCGGTTGGAAAAACTGCAAATGTGCTACCAAATGCGTTTGCTTATTTCCATTGTCTGTCTATGAAAATTGTTGTGATAAGGAAAATACTAACTATTACATCTACAATGTTCCAAATTTGTCTACCTAATCCAACTTTGAAAAAAGGTTGGAATAACAAGGCAAGACCAATATAAATAATTGTCATGTCTTTGCGTTGGTTTACGTTTGCTTGATATGCTAATATTCCAAAGCCAATGTTTAATACATTACAAGAATATTTTAACCAAACCAAAAATAATACTTGTACCTGAAACTACAAGAATCAAGACAGCTCCCAAGCAACCACTATTTTTCTTTTTATTTTTTTCTTGTAAATTCTTTAGGAAACCTTGCATTTGGTCTTCCATTTCCTTGCTTATTTTTGCTGGCTTTGCCTTTAACTCACCATTTTCAAATTTTAAAATTGTGTCTTTAAAATCATTCCAGTCTTTGACTCTTGGTGCTGTGGCAAGATAATTTCCTGCACCCATCATTTGAACGTACCCCTCACTATCTTTTCCAATTTGTTGGTCAAATTCAGGCTCCCACCATACTGCAAACTGGTCTTTTGAGTTTGTGTACATAAAAGGAAACTCAAGTTTTGTTTCTTTTTTACAACTAGGACAAGTTGCAACATTTATCTTATTTGACATTACAAGATTCCTGTTTTCAGGATACTCACCCCAAATAGTTCTATACAATGTGAAATTAAACTGGTTGCCACAAGCTGGACAGCTTATTTTAGCTTCAATTCTTTTACTCATATTTTAATTAAATTGATATTTCGTTTGTAAACTCTTCGTGTGAACCATAATTGTTGAAGTCGATTAAATAGTCAATTTGATGTGGAAATTTAACTATCAAGGTTTGTTCATCTGTTTTAAGTTTTGATTTAGTCATTTGCAGAAACTTTAATTCAGCATCTTCAATTTTAGTATCCGCTTGTATCATTTTTAATATGACTTCAATTAGCAAAACTTCTTGATGTTCATTTAGGTCATTTGATACAATTTCTTGTAAATATTGGTTAATGGCATTTTTGCCATTAACCTTGATATTTTCAATGTTACTTTTTAAAGGTTCTTCAAAGTCATAACCCATAAAATAAATTTCGTTGGCTACAATATTTTTTATTTCTGTTATTTCTTCTTCTGCAATGTCGCCATCACAAGCCATAGCCATAACGGCTGACTTAAAAAGGAAAGGTTTAAATTCTATATTTTTCATTTTAGTGATTTTTTAAAGTCCAAAACCAATTCTTGTTGTCGCTTCTTTTTCTGCACCTTTTGGCATCAAATTAAGTAATCCGCTATTTATTTCTGATAGCCTTTCCCAATTTTGACTTTCAATTGCAAAGTTTCCTGCATCAACTAAACTCTTTGCCTGTGTTTGGTCGTTCATTCTTGTTTGATTGTTTTTGCACCATTGAAAAATGCTTGTCAAAAAGTCTGGTGTTCTCCATCTGATTTTGCTAACAATAGAATGAATTTCATCTGATTTCTCTTGAATTTTCAAAGGGCTATTTGTTGCAAAAAATGCATTTTCTTGAGCAACAATATCATTAAATGTTTTCCTTTCGTGGTCGTTACCATTTTCGTCTAACATTTTTTCACATTCTTCTTTGACTTCAAAGTAATGTGCTTTTACCTGTTGAATTCTTTTGTTTTTTGTTGCACTGTCAATTTCTTGGGCAATTTTTCTTTTTTTATCTTCTAATTGATAACGCTTATCAGTAACATCATCACTTGTAAGGCTTTCTGTCTCTTCACTCACAATTTCCATTTCCTTTTTGAGTTTGCTCAAGGCACCTGCTGTTTCAAAATCCTCCTTGTCGGTTGCTTCTTGGATTTCTAACTCTAATTTGTATGACAAGTCTTCTACTTGTTCTCTTAAATATTGTATATCTGTATTTCTTTGTTTGGGATTAAATATTTGTTTAAATTCTTGGTCAGCCATATTTAAATATGCAGAAACATTTACATCTCTTGATTCGGATATTGTTATTGTAATTTCCAAATCTGATCCTTTAGATATATCACGCTTTAGCATATTCCCATCTATTCTTAAAAATGCAATGGGTTTATTTGATTCAGGTATTGCCAAATGAGAACCTTCTACCACATTCACTATTAAAAAATCATTAGTATTTCCCTTAATTAACCCTTTATTTAATGGAAATGTAATTTGCTTTCTTAAGGGTAAAACTGAATTTTTTTGAAATATTAAAACTAATCTTGTTTTGCCTGGATTATCGTAATCGTCAACTTCTAAACTAATGTCTTCAGGAATAGGTTGTCCGCTAATTCCAAAGCCACTATTAATTCCAATTGGCTCAATGTCAGTTTCTATAATGTTGTTTTGATTGTCGTAAACAACAAGTGAAAAGAAATTGAAAGCACCATCAACTAATGGTAAATCTTCGCTTATTCTTTCCGAAAGCTTTTTAATGCCGCTATCAAAACCACCATCTTGTCTTGTAATTCTGTACGAAAGACCATCGGTATTACCAGTAACTCTTGCAGAAAATAATTCATCTTTTTCTTTCGATGCCTTATTATATGCTGTTTTTAGTGATACACTTGTTTTTGGTTTTGTGCCTGTTTTTTCAATTTCTTTTGGTTTTGTTGCTGAATAATAAGCTGCACCGATAGCTACTGCTGTTGTTGGGTCAATTTCACAATTTACTGGAATTTGCAGAACTTCTTCAACTCTACTTCTCACATAAGGTATATAGGTTGAACCACCTACCATCAAAGTAAATTGCAGGTCAATTGCTTTTAGAGAATTTCTTGTGATAATTTGTTTAATCATTTCAATTGTTCCGTCAATATTTGTCTTTATGAGTTCATTAAATTCAGAACGTGTTACAACTATTTCTATATCAACATCATTTCCATCTTCATCTTCAAAACCTGAAACTTCAATTTCAGCGGATGTTTTCGCTGAAAGAATAATCTTTGCATCTTCTGACAAGCGTAAAAGTTTTAGGTAAACAGCATTTAACTTACCAGAAGCACTTTTCATTTTATCTTCTAAATCAGAAAATTTATAGTTTTGGTATAGTTTAGGAATAATAATTTTTTCAACAATTAAATTATCAAAGTCAGCACCGCCTAAAAAGTTATCTCCTTCGTGGTCTAAAACTTTCATTTCTCCGTCCTTGATTTTTATTAAAGCAACATCAAAAGTTCCACCGCCTAAATCATAAACCAACCATTGTCCTTCTTGCATTTCTTTTTCTTTCTTCATATTGGCATACGCCAAACTTGCAGCAATTGGTTCTTGTAATAAAACTACTTGTTTAAACCCTGCCTGAATACCTGCTTCCTTTGTAGCATTTGATTGTATCGTATCAAATGATGCAGGAATTGTGATTACAACTGCATCTAGCTTGTCTCCAGTATTTACAAAAGTTTTCAATTCTTTTAGAACTTGTGCCGAAAGCTCAATTGGTGTCTTTGATTGATTTAAAGATTTTACAGGAAAACTTTCAGAAGTTCCCATTTTTCTTTTAAAAACACTTTTGACATTTTCGGGTTCTCTTTCTGCAAAAACTCTTGCTTGTTTTCCAACTAGAATTTTATCTTTTTTGTATCCAACTATTGAAGGAAGAGTTCGTGAACCCATATCTTGTGGATTAGAAAAGATAAAAACTTCGCCTTTCACAAATTTTGCAATTGCACTATTTGTAGTGCCTAAATCTATACCGTAATTGATTGTATTTTCCATTTTTGATGATTTTCTTTTATTGATGAATAATTTTAGATTGAACAATTACAACCGCAGGCTGTACAATTACTTTTAAGGTTTTATCATTTTCTTGATAAGCATAAAATATAATAGGTTTTATAACTTCTATGATTTCAAGATTTTCAACACTTGTTCCGGAAATAGTTGCTTCGCAGTCTGTTCGAGTATCTGTGTAGCTTTCTCCTAATGGGTTATGAAAGGATAATCCAATTGTAGTTGTTCCTTTAAAGAATTCTTCCTCCATAATTCCTTTCATTTTATTTATATTTCTTTGGATAGAATTTTCCTCTTTTAGGTTCGTTGCTTTTTTCTCAATTTCAAATATCTGATTCATAAAATCAAGATATGCTTGAGGTACTTTTACGGTTACTTTTTTTATTTCTTGCATTTATTTTATATTTAATTATTTTCTGAAAAATTGTGATTGGTCAATTGCAGATGATGAAGCGTTACCGCCTGCAACAGTATAAAGTGTAATAGTCGCATTTGTATAACCTCTTTCACTATCTTCAAAATATTCTGTTCCGTCAAATTCTGAAAAATTAACATCAGATTCAAAATTGCCTTTTGTACCACAACTATTTTCTAATTCAGGATTCCAGTCGTTACCATAAAATACTCTAATTTTATATTCACCTTGTGCAATATTTGACATTGTAAAACTGGAATTTTTCTGAACATATTCATTTCTTATTGTTCTGTCATTATCTATACTGTACAGACAAATAATTGCATCTGAATTCCCCCCATTTTTTATTGTTAAGGTCGCATTACCACTATAAATACCCTTGCCAAAGCAACCTGCTAATGGCGATGCTCCATCTTTTAATTGATTTCCTTTATATTGACTTTCAACTGGTGGTGTATATTCATTCGATGTTGCGGGTGTTAAATTATCGTTTGAATAAGAGTTGTCGTTTGTTGTTGCTGGTGTCGTATAGTTATCATTTGTAGTTGGATAATCACTTGATGAGGTTTTGTTTGAATTTGCCCAAACAATTATTCCAATAACTATTATAATACCAAAAATCCACAACCCTGCATTACTTTGTGTTGAACTTGATGTTGTCGAAGATGGTCGTGAAATTGGTCTTGAATGGGTTGGTGTTGCTCTTTGTTGAACCAAATTTGCTACATCTATTTTGGTTTTTAATTCTGTTAGTTGTTTTTTTGCGTCTTGTATATTTTGTTTAGTTTCGGATTTTAATCCTATAATGTTATTGGCTTTGTTGATTAATTCAATGGAAACATCAATATTAGAATAGGAATTCCAAACTTCTACTGACATTGCTCTCAATGATAGAGCAACTTGATTTTTAATTTCATCAAAAATGCTTGGCAAATTATTTACCTCTGATATTGAAATTGTCGAATTTACCCAACTTAATAAAGTTGATGGCGTTGTAGTTTTGCTTTCTATTTCTGTAATTTTTGTTTTAGTTTGAATTAAGTACCCTGCATACTTTCTCAAAATAGGTGCATTGCTTGCTTGTTCAATTCGTTCTTGATTTTTCTTTCTTACTATATCGTAATTTTTTTGAAAAGTCGGTTTATCAAGTCCGCCAATATTTAAGGTTAAAACGTGTTCTAATAGGTCGTTGCAAACTTGGGTGTCATCAAAATTGTCCCAAATTACTACATTTAAATAATTGATTTCATTTGCAATTTTTAGTATTTGACTTTGGAAATAATTTGGTAAACAATTTAAAATTTCACTTGGGAAATAGTCAACAACCAAATCAACCACTTCATAAATATCGTCTTCATCATAAACACTCTCTTCGTTTTTGATGTCGTTTTTAATTTCAGAAATTTCAGAAATTTTATTTTGAATGTTATTTGAAACACTTTTGTAAGCGATGTTTATTTCACTTTGTGATATTAAAAAAGAAGTTTTTAATATGGCTTTTGTTTGCTCAACATCTTCACTTTCAAATGCGTTTAATAATGCCTTATCAAATTTTGGGGCAAAATACGGGCTTATAAATTTCACAAACTCTGGTAGTTTGAAAATACTGTCTTGTTTGAAATTAAAAAAGACATCATCGCCTCCATTTACTAAGAAATTATTGAGTTTTTTATTGTTTGCTAGATATAAATAGAACTCTTTCAAGTCGTTGTTTGAAAGTTCGTCAATTACTTTTTCGCAGTCCCCTTTTGTTAAATGAAGTCCATGGTATTCAAAATGTCCATTGTCTGATAGATCAATGTCAGCGAATAGTTTTCGCTTTGATTTTTTTATAATATCAGCATCAATGCTTGTCGTGTCAGAAGCATTTGATAATCCTAATATTTCAATTGGGTTGATATACTGCATTTACTTAATCGTTTTCAATGTTTAGTAATTGACTTTGGGTGGTGGATGGGCTCTGGTGTGTTGGGGTAAAATTAAATGTGGTGCAAAAGCGTTGGCTTTGTGTGTTTGATTGCACCTCTTTTAATTTTACGAAGCGTTGGCTTTTTGTCTTATTGTTTGTCTGTCTGTTCATTTTGTGTCGTGTCTTTTTAGAATGAGGCATAACGTTTTGCAGCTACCCGAAGGGCGGAAATTTTACCACAAAACTTAATTTGAAAAACTAAACTTCCATTATCCACAAAACTGTCTTTGGAACACGAAACCCCGCCTTTTGGGTAGGTGCTGTTATGCGCTGCCTTGCTGTTCGTTCGGAGCAAAACTGTATGAAGTTCCGACAATCTTTGTTCAAGGCAATTTGCAATAGGTGCACAAAAGTTTAAGTTCGTCCGAAGAAATGTTGTCATGAATTTTATTTACTGGTTTCTAAAAGAGTTGCTGAAATTCCTGCCTGTTCTGGAAGGGTAATCTTGTCTGAACCGTGCTGATAAATATGTTTTAGAATTTCCATTTCTGTTACTCCTACTGCACTTGATTGTCTAAGAGTAACAAGCATGTTGCCAATCTTCAATCTGTTGTCATCAGTTTTATCAAAGCTATAAGTCTCCATAACTGATTCTAACATTGGTTTGATTTTTTCAATTTCGGGAGAACCTTCAAATGCCACATGCATTATTTCATAAGGATCTTTTTCTGAAACGCTACTACTTAAATTGTCGGACGAACTATAAGTTGAAGGTTTACTTTCAGAACTGTAAGTTGAAGAACTACTTGTTGAAGTGTCAAGTGTAGAATTGCTTGTTGAAGTGTTCTGTGAAGAATTACTTGAACAAGATGTCAAAAACGCAACTATGACTATTGTTGCTGTTAAGTTTAATTTGAAGTTTGTCATTGTTGAATTATTTAGTTGTGAGAATTTATTTACAGTAGCTCATTCCAAAAACGGTGATGTAAGATGAAAGTGTGTCATTGATGCTATACTTCTTAAACAACTTTTTTCTTTCTTGTTTGTAGAGTTTCGTTTGATAGTCGGAATGTTCAACGCCAAAGTTTGGATATTTTTCGTCCGCTTGTTTTATTGTTTGCCCCTCAAGGTCGTAAAGTATTTTATAAATTGAACAGAGGTCGGTGTTATGTTTCTTGAAGGATTTGTTCATCTTCTCATACATTATATCATCTGCGGATTTCTCTTTGCTCTTGCCGTTTTCAAATGCAGAAAGTTTCATGTCGTCAAAACTTATTCTCGGCTTACTGTCCGATGGCGATTTACTTAACATTGCAATCCAAGATTCCGTCATGTTAGTTGCTTTTTCTTCACTTGTGTAAAGATAAATGGCGATAACTGTCGGTGCAGAAAAGTTTTTGAAATTGCTATAATTCTCTATGCCAGAATAAATTTTGTTTATAGTTCCTTCTAATTTAGCTTTAGTAATTGTGTCTGTCGTCAAATAAGCATAACATTTTACTTGTGCCTTGCCTGAAGTTTCATAAGGTTCGGTTTTTAAAATCTTGTAAGCAGCAAACTCCTCAACAGACTTTACAGTTGCAACACTTTCAGTTGTCGCTGATTGTTTTTCCTCCGTTGGTTTATTGTTGCCACAAGAAACAAGTGTCGCCAAAAAAGCGATACCAAGAAAGTGTTTTAAAGTTTGTGGGTTCATTTCGTTTTCGTTTATAAGTGAATGGTTTTAAATATTCGTTTCTTGCACACTGTTTGAAGTTCCGATGTTGTCATAAGGTTATGACTAACGTTTTTTATGATGTTGAATATTAATCTCTTGCAAAAGTATAAAAAGTTAGCTTTGGAAGTCAATTTTATTGCGGAATAGGGTGGGTTGC
>CAYWAV010000101.1:0-12508 GCA_964456225.1 uncultured Chitinophaga sp.
CGTGGACTGACACGACAGAAAAAAAAGAAGCACGAACGCACAACAGCACCTACAAAAAATTGGCGGTTCAGTGGTTAAATGAAGCTTTGCGCTTCGTATCAAGTTTTGTGGTGGCAGACAGTTTAGTGCTCCGAAATCGCCAACTTCTTGTAGCTGCAAACCGTTAACCACAACCGCCAATACAAATACAAAATACAGTATCTTTAGACAATTATGTAAATGACTTTACGCTTCTCATCATCAGACAATTACTCAAACAGCCACGACAATCTCTCGTGGACAGTTCCGCAGTTTGCAGACAGCATAAAAAATACAAAAAGTATTTCTTCGGCTGACAGTTTCTCATTATATAACAAGGTAAACGGACAGTTCCTCGCTCCGTTAACAATTGAGCAAGCACAGACAGCAAAACAATACAAGTTCCTGCACAATTTTTTGTCACGGTTTTTAAGCGTACGGCTTGCACATTTGCGTGCTCGTGCCTGCGCGCGCAAAAGAGCAATCCTCCCGCCTTCAAAAACACGCGCCAAAAAATTTCATCATCATTCTGCACTGATTATACAAACAGTTGCTTTTATCCTGACAGTTTTTTCCACGATGGATGGTTTCGCACAAATACAAACTCCGCAGACACCGACCTTTGGAGGTTTTCAGCAAGTAACACCGGGTCAGAGTTACCCGACACAGAATAATAATTACAATCAGCAACAAAATACTAATCCTTATGGAGCTGCGCTTCAACCTAAAAATGCAGACCGGATGATTCAATACAATCATAAAAAAGATAATGAAGATATTTTAAACGAAATAAAAAATGAACCCGGTTATTCTAATCCAAGTGCAGGAAATAACTTCAATCAGTTGACACCCGAAATGAGAATGGAAAGAGAAATGGTTAACACATTGCGCGAAGTGGAGTATTACAGTTCCGAGTTAAATGAAGCACAATATTATTATTCTCCAAAATATTTAAATGACCTGCCGAATTATACAAAAGCCAAACAAAAATTAAAAGATATGTTGGAAGGAAAAATTCCTTTATCAATAAAAGACGCTTATTATTTTTCAGAAGCAGCTTACGGCAATCTACAATTATCATATGAGGAATATAATAAAGTCATTCAAGACAATGCAAATTTTATAAAGCAATGGCTTGTAGAGAACGGCTACAATCCGAAAGACCCGGAAGCATTACATCTTGGCATTCAGAAATTTTTATCAGACACACTGTATATTGGCAACAACAATCCTGATAATTTATCTTTATCAAAGCAAGCTCATGTTCCATATTATTACGATTACATTGATTATACTTCTGCGGAAGACAGACGAAATTATTTTGTAACCAAAACACTGGCTACCGGAACAGGGCAATGCCACACGCTTCCAACCACCTACCTTATTTTAGCGGAAGCTCTCGGAGTTAAGGTTTATCTTTCTTACAACCCCGTACATTCGTTCATCCAATATAAAAACAACAAAGGCACTATGTTAAATTATGAAACTACGGTTGACCGTTTTCTGCCCGACCAGTTTTACTTAGAAACACTTCCTACAATGGCAAAAGCAAAGAAAAATAAAATCTATATGAACAGCTTAAACAAAAAACAAATTGTTGCAACGGTAATGATTGACTTAGCCGTAAATTTTGTTCAGGAACATTGGCTGTCTGACAAGAAATTTATTAAGGAATGTATGAATACTGCTTCCCCTTATTTTCCCGAACAAGGGTTTATCAATACTGCAAATAATTATTTAAACAAAAGAATATATGCTGACACCTTTAATAAAAAGGTTAAAGAAAAAGGAATAAAAAACATAAGCGATATTGAAAAATATCCTGATGTACTTCAAGCATATAATAATTATCGCAGTTATATGGAAAAAGTCAGTAGTTTAGGCATTCAGGATTTCCCTGAAAGCGAATACATAAAGATGATGGAATATTACGATACAAAAAAGAAACTTCAAACAGCAAAACAAATTGACACAAAATCAAAAAAGAATTTATTCTTTTCATATTAAATCTAAATAATTATGAGAAAAAATATTTTATTATTCGCACTTTCTGCAATAATTGTTGCAGCAAACTTAAAAGCATCAGAAAAAACTGATAGCACAAAAATTTACTTTGAAAATTCTTTTACTGAGCTAAGATACATGCTTGAAGGAAAAATACAAGCAAGTTTTGAGCGAGCAGTATTTGTTAGCGAAAATCCTTATTGGAACAATAAATATTCATTTGAGAATTTCAAAAAATGTATTGATGAGCATTTGTTTTTGATAGAAAAAATAATAGCAGCAAATGACAGAAGCGATACTATGAATTTCAATGTGAAAGTAAATTCCAACGGCAGATTTAAATTGGATGATATACGATATACCGAAAAAGAGAAAAAAGAACTTTATCTCAATGCGCTGAAAAACTGGGCTGTTTTCTCTTATATGAAAGATACTCTGAATGTTTCCAATTTTTTTTATCATCTTCCGTTTTCTTATGCTTCAAATGACCCTTTTGGAAAAAAAGAATGGGGAAATTCTCAGGTATTAAACCTGCTTGCTTCAGGCGAACGAAAAGGTAATTGCTTTGCATTAACAGGATTTTTTAAAATACTTGCCGACCGATTAAATTCAAAAGCAAAAATTTGCACTGCGCCTCAGCATATTTACATTCAACACCAAGATACTAAAGGCGAATTTTACAATGTGGAACTGGCTACTGCTGGGCATCCGGGAGATGGAATGATTCAAACGCTTACATATACAACCAATGAAGCAATCATGAGTGGTATTGCGTTAAGAGATTACAACGAGAAACAAAACATCGGACTTTGTATAGTCAACCTTGCAAAAAGTTATGAGCATAAATTTAATTCAAAAGACGATGACTTTATTTTAAAATGTGCTGAGCTTGCATTAAAACATGACTCTTTAAACTTGAATGCACTGCTTTTAAAACAGCAGGTGCTTGATGAAAGAATAACAAGCTTTGTACTGAAAAATAAAATCAATGATGTTAATCGTTTGAAAACAGACAAAAAAATTTCTGGAACTTATTCGCTTTTGCAAAAACACCTTTCAAAACTTTACACATTGGGATACAGGCAAATGCCTTTATATATGCAGCAAATGATATTGAACGGATTTTCTGATGAACAATCCGGCTCTGTATATGCCGCAAAAAATCCAAGCCCATTCACTACAACAAAACCAAAAGATAAAAGCGATGAACAATACTGGACGCTTTCGCACGGAACATTTCAAGAAGTGTTTGAACATAAAAAATTAGAAACTTACGGACATTTTACTTTCAATACAGAAACAAAAACCATTTCTGCCGTTGATACAACAAATCAAAAAGGATTTATCATTGACCCTGTTGCTTTTGCTTATGATTTTGGAGCAAGAATGTACGATTCAAGAATCGGAATCTTTATAAGTGTTGACCCTTTAACAGCAAAATATCCGCAATGGTCGCCATACTCTGCATTTGCAAATAATCCAATTTTTTATACAGACCCGGACGGAAAAGAAATCAAGGCTTCCAATGATTTAGGGCTAAACGCAATCAATTCTGTTTTCTCTCATTTTGCAAGTTTTTCTACCTCACAAAGGGCAGACTTTAAGAAACAAGATGTTTCAGCATTATTTGCACTTGATTTTAACGAAGGGAGTAAAACATATTTTTCAGCTGACGAATCAGCGATTGGTTTCAATGCATTTAAAGCGAGGGCTTCCAGTAATTATTTAGATATTTCTACGAAAGAATTAAAAAAGGCTTATGGAGTTTACTTGAAGGTACAGTCAAGCGAAACGATTGAAGTTGAGTCATGGCAGCGTCAAGGTTCGAGCCCTTCTTTGGGTACGCCAGGAGCCCAAGGGTCAGTGGTGGAAGACACCCCCGGTTATGATAGACTTACTATAAACACTGAATTAAATAATGCATTAAATTCTGTCAATCAGGATAATCAGGGAACAATAGATAAATTATTTAATCCCAACGACCCAACCTACAAACCAGATGACAGAGGAAATGATTGGGTTCAGTTTAATAACCAAAATGCAAATTCGCAAGTACAGGGTGTAATAGTTCTAAAGGAAGGAGGAAATACAGGCGGTAAATTAATTGAGGCTTTGACAAAAGATGAAAAGAAATAATTGAATAAAATGAAAATAACGACTGTAATATTTATAATTCTAAATTTAAAAACATTTTGTTATTCACAAATTCACAAAGTTTTTCGTAATGATACTTTTTTAGTATTTGCTGATAATAAGAATTATTCTCGTCCTGAATTTGCCGAAAAACTATATAACGGAACTTGGATAGTATATAATCTGGAAAGAAAAGATAGTGCTAAAAAAAATGCAGATGATTTCATCCGTGCGATAGGTCAATACAAAGATTCTTTGAGAGATGGGATTTTTAAATATTTTTATAGATGTAATCAAGGAAAAAAGGTAAGAAAAATAGAAATTGCTACTTATAATTTTAAAAACGGAAAACTTGATGGGCAATATATATCAAGAAATTGCGGAGGTAAAATATACGATGAAGGATTTTACATAAAGGGTAAAAAAGTTGGATTCTTTATTACATATTTTAAGAGTGAACAGATTAAAGCAATTGGTCTATACAAAAATGATACTTTATGCGAGTGGTCTAATTATTATAAAAATGGTTTCATAGAGTCAAAAGGAAAGGGAGAAGGAAAATTTACAAATGGTGAGGTTATACAATATGATTCTCTCAGCAATCTCACCCGAAAAGAATTTTATCAAAATGGCAAGTTATTATGGTATAAAGAATTTTATAGTGATGGCATTATTAAAAAGGAATCTTCAGGCGAATTTAACATATGCTATACATTAAGTGACATCACTGAAAAAGATAAATGCTTGAATATTCCAGTTAAAGGAATTATTATCTATTATACAAGAAAGGGAGACATTGAGAAAAAAGAAACCTATTAGCTAATCAGTTTTATGTTTTACCATCATTTTATTTGAACAACAATCTTCTGAAAATCGCCTTCATGATAAAAAAAACATAAATGTCCTCCGTCCGACCCCTGCCATAAAAGGGCAAAGCCCATATAAATTTGCCGAAAGTATTCCCACCGATAGTATTCCTGCAATGCCTAAAGATTCTTCAACCTTAGTATATAGCGTCAGAATTTCTTCAAACAAAAAAAATGGTGTTGAATATAGCTATACGCCAGATTTAGAGCATAAAAGTGAATGTAATTATGCTGATGGCATGAAATCCGGATTTTATATGGAATATCTTTATGAAGATGGTATTAAACCAAAATTTTATTCCAAAAACCTTTCCGATTATAAAGGATATTATTTAGCTTTTTTCTGTAACTACTATATGGGGAAACCAATAGGGCAGGGTTATTTCTATAATCCAAATGGTACACTTAGAAGAATTGAATTCTACAATAAAAAGGGAAAGATTTCTAAAGAAAAAACCTTTAAATAAAAAGTATTATTTTGTTTTTACTGTAAACCTAAAAATGAAAATCATTTTATTTATAATCTGCTTACTATCCATTT
This sequence comes from uncultured Chitinophaga sp., assembly GCA_964456225.1. Taxonomy (GTDB): domain Bacteria; phylum Bacteroidota; class Bacteroidia; order 2-12-FULL-35-15; family 2-12-FULL-35-15; genus 2-12-FULL-35-15. The sequence continues at coordinate 5,563 of CAYWAV010000101.1, forward strand.
GAAATAAATTTAGCGAGGTGGGAAGATAATCCATGATAGATTTCATTCACTTTCCTATTGAAATTTTATTGATTTCCCCTTTTTTTGACTTCGGTACAGTATTTGTTTTCTTCCACAAATTATAAACACACAATAAAAAATAAACTTATCCGTTACAATAAAAAACACACTAACAAAGTCCTGAGATAAAAATCAGGCAAGCATACAATGGCAACTAAAAAATCAACATCCGAAACAGGTCACGCAAAAAATGTAGGCAACCTCAATGTAATGATTTCACGCCTTCAGGGATACGGCACACGCTACAATCCCACCAACAACCTCATCAAAATTCCAAACCTCCAATCCGCCCACAGCAGCGGAAACACAACCATGACTGCCGTTGACAACACAAAACCCCTTTACACACAAGCCGTGAATGACCGCCAGCAGATATTCAATGACATGGAAAAACTTTCCACCCGCATACTCAACGCATTTGACGCAACACAAGGCATCACAAAAGCCCTCGTAAGCGATATGAAAACAATCATCCGAAAAATTCGCGGAGAACGAAAAGATAAAATTATTGACACTCCTCCGCCTGCGGACGCAACCGCTAAAGAAATAGAAAAACATATTTCCGCTTCACAGCAATCTTACGACCAGCAGATGGAGCACTTCACAAAATTAACTTCACTTTCCGCATCCGTTCCCGCCTATGCTCCAAACGAAACCGAACTTCAAAATACTTCCCTCGCCACTTTCCTCACACAGTTGCATGCAGTAAATCAAGCCGTGATTAATACCACCACTCCTTATCTCACAGCCATGCAAAACCGAAACAATATTTTATATGCCGAAACCACAGGCATAGTTGACTTAGCACAGGAAGTAAAGAAGTATGTAAAATCCGTAAAATCCATAACGCTTCCCGAATTCAGACAAATTTCAGGATTAACCTTCCGAAGACCTCCCCCAAAGAAGTAAGATAGAATCCTTAAATCCTTAGAAAAAACAACAATTTCCCTATGTAAAGTTCTGTTGAGGCATGGTTAAGTCCTGTTGAGGCATGGTTAAGTCCTGTTGAGGCATGGTTAAGTCCTGTTGAGGCATGGTTAAGTTCTGTTGAAGCATGGTTAAGTCCTGTTGAGGCATGGTTAAGTCCTGTTGAAGCATGGTTAAGTCCTGTTGAAGCATGGTTAAGTCCTGTTGAGGCATGGTCGCCTCCTGTTATACCTCGGTCAACTCGTAAACTCCCTCGGTCATCTCCTGTTGGACAGTGGTAAAACAATAATACGCCTATGTCATTTAATTTTCTCCTATGATAACAGCGTATGACAGCATATCATTCTGCAAAACAGCAATGGCAAGCACATTCCGCAAACTACTTCAAGGTAAATTCATATTATTGTTTGCGTAAAGAGCTTGCCATTGCAATAACTTTCTGCAAACACTTACCTTTTCTGCAAAGTAACCAGACAACTTTTTCTTCCGCAGACAATTTTTCCCGCAGACAGCATCGTTCACGGACAACAACAAAAATAAATCAGACAACTCCACATTAATTTTTTCGCAGTTCTCGTTCGACAGCAGCGACAACAACACAGGACGTGGGCGCATGTGGTTAACAACGCGCAGGCGAAATGGCGGTTTACTTTTTGAAAAAATGTTTTCAGTATTTTATTATATTTGTAGCGGCAGACAGTGACGCAATATTTAATCCGCCACTTTGCCTGCACGAAGACCGTTACAAGCAACCCTAAAAGACACGACACAATGAAGCGACTGCTCCTGTTCTTGCTGACGGTTTTCACGACAATCAACTTCACTTTTTCTCAAAAAAGGCAAATTGACTCCGTTAAGACTCTTATCAAACCCGACAAAGAGGACACGATCCAAGTTGGACACCTCACCTATTTGGCATCCCTTTACACCGGACAGAAAAAATACAATAACGCTGAAAAAAATCTGTTGACAGCTCTTGCTTTAGCAGAAAAAATTGGTTCGCTCAAGACAATTGAATCGGTGCATTACGACCTGACCGAACTTTATAAAGCCTCCAATAAGCCGACAAATGAGTTAGAGCATTACAAAAAATACATATCCCTCCGAGACAGCATTTCAAACACAGAAAAAAGAGCAAAAGCACTTTCAGAACTCGAGACACAAAAGGAGACAAAAGCAGAAACAGGAAACAGCCAGACAATTTTTATTTGGGCAACAGCAGGCGCAATCTTATTTTTTATTTTAACCATTGTCTTGTTAGTGCGCCTACTAAAAGCCAATAAAGGAGGCAGGGAAGCAGCATCTTTACGAATAGCGAACGAAGAACTTACAAAGAAAAGTTTAGCATTAGAAGAAATATCATCACAACAAAAATCACAACTCGAAAAATATTCTCCAATAGTTAATGTAGATCAGGAAATATTGAAAAGGAAAAGCGAATTAACAAACATCCTTTCCGAATACGAAAATAATTTATCTAAACACGAAGGATTGCAAAAAGAAGTTAATCTCCTGGAAGAAAGCCTTGAAAATATTGACTATGGATTTTATAAACCCCATTATACTTTTAAAACAAGTTCCGAATTTAAAGTTGAGTTAGAAAAAATAACAGATGAACAAAAGGAAATGATTAAAACCGACAAAGCGGCATTTTGCAATACTGAATGGACGGTTGGAGATAGTAAGACGGAAGGAAAAAGAATGATAAAACAAATGAGCAAGTTAATGTTAAGAGCGTTTAACGGTGAGGCTGATTCTGCAATTGCAAAAGTATCTTGGAGCAATGTTGTTACAATGGAAGCGAGAATAAATAAAGCGCATCAAACCATAGACAAATTTGGCGATACAATGAAGATTGCAATTGCAGGTAGATATAGGGATTTGAAATTAAAAGAACTCTACTTGAATTTTGAATTGGAGGAAAAACAATATAAAGAGAAAGAAGAACAAAGAAAGATTAAAGAACAAATGCGAGAAGAAGAAAAGGCAGAAAGAGAAATGGAAAGAGCAATGAAGGAAGCGCAAGATGAAGAAAGGAGATACGAAAAGGCACTCGAGAAAGCAAAACAAGATGTTGACTCAGCGCAAGGAAAAGAATTAGAAGAATTGAATGAGAAAATACAATTACTGGAAGGGAAATTGCAAAGTGCCCACGAGGTCAAAGAAAGAGCAGTATCTCGTGCGCAACTTACCAAATCTGGCTACGTCTATGTAATTTCAAACATAGGTTCATTTGGCGAGCACGTCTATAAAATCGGAATGACCCGAAGATTAGACCCACATGATAGAGTAAATGAACTCGGTGACGCTTCTGTTCCATTTGATTTTGACGTTCACGGTCTGATATATTCCGACAATGCGCCCGATTTAGAAGCTGTTTTACATAGAAAGTTTGAAATAAAACGAGTTAATCGAGTTAATTACAGAACTGAATTTTTTAAAGTGACCATTGAGGAAATAGAATCTGTTGTTAAAGAATTGGATTTAAAAGTTGAATTGACAAGATTGGCAGTTGCTAAAGAATATCGTGCAACTCTTTCCCTAATTGACGCTCATAATGCAAAGCAATCGTGATAACAGACAACTCAGAAAATAAACTTGGAGTTTTAGACTTAATTGTTCTTATTCTATCCATTTATGTATTGGGTGCCCTGCTCGTAGACACATTTTTCAAACTACCGACAGAAGTATCAAGAATCATTGATTTTACCGACAATATTATCTGCGGTATTTTTTTCCTTGAGTTTTGCGTTCGCTTCTACCAAGCAGACAGTAAACTAAAATTTATGAAATGGGGATGGATTGATTTAATCGCAAGCATCCCGACAGTTGACTACTTACGAGCAGGACGAGCGTTGCGTTTAATCAGACTAATCCGAGTAGTAAGAGCATTTCGCTCAACCAGACACCTTTTTAAACATATTTTTCGCAACAGAGCGCAAGGGACATTTACATCGGTTGTTATAATAGCAATTCTATTTATTTTCTTTTCTGCAATTGCAATCCTGCAAGTTGAGGATGATCCTAACAGCAATATCAAGACAGCTGAGGACGCATTTTGGTGGGCCTATGTCACACTCACGACCGTTGGCTACGGAGACAAATTCCCCGTTACGACAGAGGGACGGATTATTGCCTGCATTCTAATGACTGCTGGCGTTGGACTGGTTGGGACATTTGCCGGCTTCGTAGCATCTTGGTTCGTAGCCGACAAAAATAATAGCGACCCGGTAGACACTGACGAAAAAAACTAAAAGGGCAGCTTGTAACAGCAAATTGGCGTTATTGCCGTCTCCATCTTGATTTTGAAAATTGTTTTCATATATTTGTTTGTAATTCGGCAGACAATTTTTCGCTCCGTAAATCGGCAACAACGCCAATTTGCGGAACGTTAGCAAGCATTCAAAAACCAAAACCGTGAGAAACTTTTGCACCTCGACAGTTGACCGTTTCGCTTGGTGGACAGGAGTTTTTCTCTTGGTAGTTCTTTTCACCATGACAGCGAGGGTAGGTCACGGACAAAGTAAGTGTGATATTGTATCCTACAAATTCAATCCCGCCTCTTGCCACTTGACAGTTGCTAAAAAGGTTAATGACACTATCATTACCTTTTTACCAAAAAATTGTAATGTTTACAATTTTGACTCAACAGCAAACGGACAATGGAAAATCTATTCATCGGACACCACAACTCTATTAGAAATAGTAACCATTAAAAGCGGGAAACGTCAAGGAACAGAAATCAAATTTTATAGCAATGGGAAAATAGAATCTAAGTATGATAATAATACTGGTTACTATATTTCATTTGAAAGCAATGGCAAATTGTCGGAAGAAGGTTATTACAAAAAACAAATTGTAAATGATGGACACGATACAATAAATGTTCTTGATGGAACAAGATTCTGGTATTGGGACAATGGAAACATTGCATGTAAGGTAATTCTTAAAGATGGAAAATATAATAAAGAAATGCATTGGGACAAAGACGGCAATATAATAGACAAACAAAAATTCCAAAAACTTTGGTTTGACTGCAAGTAAAAAACACTCGACAATTTCTCTTGGCAGACAGCAACTTCACCTTGACAGTTTTTTCTTCAGACCGTTCTCTCACAGAGTATTTTGCGTTTTTTCGTGTGACAGTCCCGTGCTGACAAATTTTTCTACGACTGCTTTTATCGCTTGACAGTTTTTCCCTCGACAGTTTCGCTTGTAGGGCGGGACGGTCACGACAGACAAAAACGCTTGCTAACAACGCGCAGGCGCAATGGCGGCTTACTCTTTGAAAAAATGTTTTCAGTATTTTATTATATTTGTTCGTGCAGACAGTTTTGGAATTCTTTTTCCGCCACTTCGCCTGCACAAAACCGTTAGGCATCATTATAGAAGAGGACGGACACAAGTAATAAAATGATAAAATAATGGAAAAAGAAATATTAAAATATCTTTCAAAATATGTTCCGATTACGGATGAAATTGAGAGTGCAATAAAAGAAAGTGCCTTTATTAAAAGTTTCAAGAAAGGAACTATTTTACTTAAGAAAGGGGATATTTCAAATGAATGTTATCTCATTTTAAAAGGTTGTATACGTAGTTACTACGAAAAAGACGGAGATGAAAAAACTATCGAGTTTTATACCGAAGAACAAGCTGTTACTCCATCAAGCTATGGCAAAAAAATAGCTTCAGAACATTATTTAGAATGTACAGAAGACACCATAGCCAGTGTTGGCTCACCTGAATCAGAAATTGAAATATTTCGAAAGTTTCCGCAACTAGAATCAGTAGCCCGAGTGATGGGAGAAGTTATCATGTCAAAATACCAGGAAAGTTTTGCAGAATTTAAACTGACTAGCCCTGAAGAGAGATATTTGAATTTATTAAAACACCGACCCGATTTATTACAAAGGGCGCCTCAGTATCAAATAGCAAGTTATTTAGGAATTAAACCTGAATCATTAAGTCGAATACGTAAAAGAATTGATAAAAAATAATTCATCCACTTCTATATTTCTTAACTTAAGTCAATGAGTTGAAATACCATTGTACTTTAATTTTGCCTAAAATACTTCGTACAATTAAAATCTAAAGAAATGAAAATGAAATGGATTTCAACACTAGTTTTAACAGCATTGTTTGTCTCACAAGCGTTTAGTCAAACTCCCAACAGTAAGGATAAAGATTCCATTCCTGACCGCAAATTCTTAGTAGGTACAACATGGCTGTCATTTGATAATTTTGGTGAGGAAAAGAAAAATATACACATGTATGAGCTTCATGTTAAATATGCTCTTACTCCCAAAGACAGAATTGGAGTTAAATTTACCACTTGGAATTTATTTCAACCTATGGGCATACTTTGGTGGGAAGGGATTTTTGACAAAATAGAAACAGAAAGTGAATTTTACCCAGGCAGATTGAAAGAAATTGGCTTAGGTGTTTCATACCAAAGAATGTTATGGAAAGGGTTATTTGCAACTGTAGAAGTATTACCTCAATTTAAGACTTATTTAGATAAAGATAAAAACAAAATTGGGAGCGGTTTTAAATTATATACGTCTTATCATTTAGGTTATCATATTTCTTTTTTTAAAGACAGAATGTTTATTGAGCCTCAAATACATTGCAATTATTGGCCAATTGATACCAAAACACCTCAAGCTTTTAAGGAGATAGATAATAGATGGCATAATTATTTCCTTTTTGAACCCAATTTATATTTAGGAGTAAAATTTTAAAACCAATTATTACAAGGTTAAAACATTAGAAAAAAATAACGAATGCCTAACAGCGGTTTGGCAAAAGTGGCGGTTCAGTGTTCCGCAGCCAATTTTGTGGTTAATCAAACATTGGTTCTCCGCATCAACATTTGTGGTGAAAATCGCCACCTTCGCCAAGCGCCAAAACGTTAGCAAAAATGCCAACAACATGGACATTTATCACTTTGTAAAATATA
>CAYWAV010000102.1:0-12372 GCA_964456225.1 uncultured Chitinophaga sp.
ATCTTCTTATCTTTACTATGCTAAAATTAAAGTCATGATTAAAAAAATACTCTTCGCTTTAGGAATTGCAACTCTAGTGGTTATTGCTCAAAGTTTTATAGACAATAACATCACTATAAATAAAGACGACTCAAAAGGACTGGTTAAATGGTATACTTTTGAAGAAGCAGTGAATCTCCAAAAGAAAACCCCAAAACCTATTATGGTAGATGTTTACACCAGCTGGTGTGGGCCTTGCAAAATGATGTCGAAAAACACATTTGGCAATGCAATTATCGCAAAATACTTGAACGACCATTACTATCCAGTGAAATTTGATGCAGAAACACGCGACAGTGTTAAGTTTAATGGCTTTGTTTTCGCAAATAAAAACCCTGAAGGAATCCAAAGACCCGTTCACGATTTTGCAGTTTCAATCCTTGAAGGGAAGCTGTCTTATCCATCAGTAGTGTTTTTAAACGAAGACATTAAAAAAATTCAAACGGTGGTTGGATATTATCAGGCTGAGCAGTTTGAACCTATAATGAAATTTTTTGGCAGTGGAAAATACAAAGAAGGTTCTTATGAAGACTTTCAAAAGACCTTTGTGTCTGAAATTAAAGCCCTTGAACCCGCTACTTTTCCGGGCAAATAGGTTATTTCCACCTCCGAATTTCGAACTTTTATAGACTAACACTCTTAATAAGGTTAAATTTTGTAATTTAGCATCTCTTATTTATGAAAACAGCTATCAATATGATGAACTTGAAAGAAAAAATACTTCAAGTATTGGAGATGAAGAAATTTACATACGCTGATTTAGCATCGTATTTAAATATTTCTGAATCTGAATTGGATTATGCCTTAGAAAACAATACCCTTGAAATACGTACACTTGAATTAATCTCAAAAGAGTTACGCATTCCATTATACAGTTTCTTCCGTGAAAACTTTGAAGGTTTCGACTTTGAAAAAGAACCTTATTACAATGTGAATATCTGGAGCAAAGAAGAAGCTAAATTTACATTAGAACTAAAAGCCCTTCGCCAAGAAATTGAAGAATTACGAGCAGAAGTTCGCCAAAAAGATTTATTGATTGATGCATTAGAAGCACAAATTATAAAAAAGTAAAATAATTCATATAGGAATACAAATGCTGATTTTCATTAGAATCAGCATTTTTTTTGAAAATTTGAATCTGGAAAACTGAAATCAACTATGACGAACGAAGAAAAGATCAATCTCATTGGGCAAAAGATATTGTTGTTATCAAACAATCTTGATAAATACCACAATGAACTTGCTCAACTAAAGCAGCAATTGGATGCACTTCAGCAAGGTGTTATTTTGAAGCAGCCTGTCATTGTTCCGCCTGTTATTATTGTTCCGGAGAAGATCGAGATCATTCCTGAAGTAAAAATAGAAACTCCTGACATTTCGACTACGCTCGATGTTACAAAAGAAATTCCTGTAGTTAAAATTGACGACACCATTATTCCTCCTGTTCAACAACAATACATTCCTCCTGCTCCACCCAAACCAAAATCTGATTTTAATTTTGAAGCATTTGTCGGTGGAAAATTAATTACCATAATTGGCATTGCTATTTTGGTAATAGGAATGGGAATTGGCGTAAAGTATGCCATCGATAACGATATGCTTGGTCCGCTTGCAAGAATTGTGCTTGCTTATGTTGCCGGAGGTATTTTATTATTTATTGCATTACGCTTAAAAGCAAACTACAAAGCATTTAGTGCAGTATTATTAAGCGGTGGAATGGCCTCACTCTACTTCACCACTTTCATTGCTTACAGTTTGTATGGAATGTTCGGACAAATCGCAGCGTTTGCCATCATGGTTGTATTTACCATGTTCACTGTTTTTGCTGCAACTGTATATAATTTACAAGTAATTGGAATAATTGGATTGGTTGGTGCGTATGCTGTTCCAATGTTATTGAGCGATGGTTCAGGAAAAGTAGAAATTATGTTTTCCTACATGGTTATTGTGAACATCGGCATTCTGGTTTTATCATTTAAAAAGCACTGGCAGCTTTTGAATCATCTGGCTTTTGGATTTACTTGGCTGATATTCTTAACCTGGTTCCTGAGTAAATATGATTATGAGAAGCATGTCGTTCTTTCAATGACCTTTGCATTTATTTTCTTTATTATTTTTTACATCAGTAATATGTCGTACAAAATAATAAAGCAGGAAAAATTCGGAGTGTGGGATGTTATTCGAATTGTATCCAACAGTTTTATCTTTTTCGGATTGGGATACGCAACACTGGATCATGAAGGAAGCAGAGAATATTTAGGCTTGTTCACTGTTGCAAATGCTATTGTTCATTTTGTATTTGCTTATCTGGTATTCAAAAACAAACTACTTGACCGTAAATTATTTTATTTACTTATTGCACTTGTATTGAGCTTTATCACCATTGCCGTTCCGGTGCAACTGGAAGGTGATTGGGTAACACTTTTCTGGGCTACCGAAGCTGTTTTGTTATTTTCAATTGGAAGATATAAAGTTGTTCGTTTTTTCGAATGGCTTGGTTATATAATGATTTCATTTGCAATTTCAAGTTTACTGCAAGACTGGACCAACATTGCAGATGCTTACAGATATTACCCTGAATTATATATAGCATCAAAACCGTTTGCCAACATTTCATTATTTACTTCTCTATTTGTAATTGTTACTATATGTGCAATGATGTACGTTCATCGCAAGAAACCAATAATAGAAGAAGAAAATAAAAAATTCAACCTGTATACTTATATAGAATATGGAATGGGCATTGTTGTTTTTCTTATTACCTATTTCACTTTTAATAATGAATTGTCGTACTACTACGAAGCAATGTATCAAAAAACACTTTTAAAAGTGCCCTCAACAAATGAATGGGATGTATCAGGTGCGACACAAAATGTTAGAGACTACTCCATTTTAGAATTAAAACAAGTGATGATTTGGATTTACAATTTGATTTTCTTCATTGTTTTCGGAATGTTGAGTATTACCAAATTAAAATCTCACATTGTTCGCTGGAGCGCTTTTTCATTGAATATGCTAATCGCTATTGGATTTATTACGGGAGGGTTAGAAGCACTGAGTTCTTTCGACAATGCACTACATATTGAATCGCAATATTATGTAATGAATACATCGCTCACCTATTTACGATATGTTTGTTATGCATTGTTTGCCATTCTTTTATTTCTAAATCACCGAATATTAAAAACAGACACCTTTAACAAATTCACCATATCGAGAATTTACATTGGCACCATCATTCATTTCTTCGTATTGGTGGTATTGAGTTTCGAATTGGTATTTATACAGGAAATAAGGAATGGCAAGTACGATTATTATGAAAACAACACGGTTTATAAACTTGGATTTACTGCATTGTGGGGAATCTACTCGTTTATAATGATAGCAGTAGGTATTTTCAAGAAAAATAAAATTATGCGAATTTCTGCAATTTCTCTTTTTGGAATAACCATTATTAAATTGTTGATTTTTGACACTTGGAATTTATCTACCGGCTACAAAGTAATTGCTTATATGCTTTTAGGTGTGATACTCTTGGTAGTTTCATTCCTCTATCAAAAATTCAAAGTATTAATATTTGGCGATGAAAATAAATAAAACTATGAAGACATATTTTTTAAATAGTATCGCTTTTCTTGCTACAATCACATCTTTTGCACAAATAGATAGTTATTCGTTTAAGCGTCAACTGAACAAAGTTGAAAAAGAGAACTACTGCACGCTAATGCTGTCACCCGAAGTAATGGCTCGTAGTAAAAGTAATTTGTCGGATATCCGAATCTATAATATTGCTAACAGCGACACTACCGAAGTGCCTTATCTAATGAATTGGATGGGAAGCAATATAAAAGAAGTATCTATTCCCTTCCAATTGATTAATGATACATACAACGAAAAATGCTGTTCTTATGTAACATTGAAATTTTCTAAAAAACAAACCATCAATCAAATTAAATTAAATGTCTCTGACTCTAATTTTGATAAGCGTTTAAAAATTGAAGGGAGTAACGACAATAAAGAATGGTTTACAATAAAAGAACATTTGCGGATTGTACGTTTCAGAAATGCATCGGAAGATTATTCATACACAACCCTCAACTTTAATAGTTCAGAATTTACCTATTTCCGAATAAAATTTGATGATGATGGAAGTTCGCGTATTAACGTTACAGAAGCCTATGCTTTCGAGAACCAATTAATAGAAGGAAAATACAGCGATCTCAAAATTTCAGACAAAAAACAAATCGAAAATAAGAAAGAGAAAACTTCTGAAATAATCATTGATTTTCCTTTTTCATATTTGGTTAATTATATTACGATTAAAAGCAATTATAAAACGGATTTCTATAGAAACATCAATATTTACGGTTCAAGCGGAACAATAAAAACAGAAAAAGGTGACATAGAAAATTGGTACATGATTAATACTTCTATCTTTTCATCCATTGAAAACAACATAATCAATTGCAATAATTCTAAAACCAAAAAATTAAAGCTTGAAATCATCAATTATGATAATGAACCCTTGGCAATTGATGAGATAAAAGCTTTTGCAGAGCAATGTCAACTAGTTGCTAATCTTCCTCAATCGGAGAATCTATATCTTGTTTATGGAAAAGAAAATGACAATTCTCCAAACTATGATTTAATACATTTTAAAGACAAAATCCCAAACGAACTTTCTGTCGTAGATTATGGGACGGAGCAAGTCAAACTAATTTCAATTGATAAACCCGAGCAATTAATTAAAAGTAAAATGTGGCTTTGGATTGTAATGGGCGTTGTTTTGGTAATCATCGGATACTTTGCGTTGAGTATGCTAAAGAAAGAACAAGGTGACAAACAATAAACTCAACAAAATTTAAACACATAAGAAATCTAGGTGTCCCTGTCTGCCGACAGGCAGGTATGTGTTTAAGCTTTTTGAAAATCATAATTAAGTAATACAATCGTTTGAAAAGAATACATTTATATACAACCATTGGATTAATCTTTTTCTTTACAGGAATAGCGCTATTTCCATCTCAGTTTCCGTTTCTTGCAGCTATTTATGCCCTGTTGGCATACTTCTGTTCAATAAAGGAAGTTGCAACCTACACTTCTAATTATCAATTTACAGTGGTTACACTATCTGCCATTCTTTTAGGAATAAGTGTAGATGCAGCACTAACAAGCCTTCCACTACTTTCTATCGGGATGTTTTTTGTGGCTGCTGGTTCTACCTTTCGAATTACATTTTTCAGAACGTTTGGCTATACACAACATTCCTGGTTTGAAGTGCTAATGTTTTTACTTTCACTTTCTTTATACTTAGCAGGAAACATTTTACAACCTAGCAATTGGGCAGGATGGGCATTCCCTATCATACTTATTTTCTTTCAAGGTATTTTGGCTTATGGAATTATCAAAGATAAAAAGCAACTGACCAGCTTCACAAAAGGAGGTTATAAAATTGCAATTGGAAAAGAAGCTCCCGAATTTGCATTATCCGATCAGGATGGAAATACAATTCGTCTTTCTGAATTTAAAGATAAAAGAAATTTACTATTAATTTTCGTCCGAGGAGATTGGTGTCCGGGTTGCCACATGATGTTACGCACATACGAAAAAGAAAGAGAACGTTTTCAGCAGAAAAACATTTTAGTGATGGCTATTGGTCCCGATCCAGTTGGAGTAAATCGTGAAATGGTTTTGAAATTAGGATTAGATTTTAAAGTATTGTCCGATGAAGGGCAACGTACAGCCATGCAATACGGAGTTCAGCTATCGGAATACGACAATGATTTTGCAGAAAAGTATGATGAAGGTATACCTTTGCCCGCTTCTTTTTTAGTAGATAAAAAAGGAATTGTTCAATATGTTTCCCGTCCGGATAAGATTGGAGAATTTTTGGATCCAAGAACTATTTTTCCGATTGTTGAGAAATTGAATTATTAGCTTCTCGACTTCGCTCGAAATGACAAAATGAAATAAGAAATAATGAACTATATTATTTGGATCATATTATTAAGTACACTACTTGTTGTAACCGTTATTACACTTTCGGTTTATTTCAAGCAGCAATTTATTGAAGGCCGTTTAAAAACCATTGAGGCTGAGAAGATCAATTACGAAAGTATAATTGATCAGGCCAATGATGCTATGTTTGTAATCGACATAGTTGATGGCCGTGTTCACCAATGCAACCCGAGTGCTGCAACCATGTTAGGATATACGAAAGCAGAATTGGAGAAAAAATTATTGTTTGAATTACAACCTAAGGAATTGATTGAAAAAAGTTCGAGTACAGTAGCAGATGTGTGGGAGAAAAAAGGATTGATTTTTTCAGACATTCCGTTTATCACAAAATCAGGAACTGTAATTCCTGTGGAATGCAGTGCTAAAGTAGCGCCATTTGCAGGGCGACCGGCTATTGTGATATACGCCAGGGACATTACGGAGCGCTTGCTGATGGAACATGAGATAAAAATTCAAAATGATGTAATTGAAGAAAAGAATAAAGACATTACTGCAAGTATTGAATATTCAAAAAGAATTCAACGTTCGGTATTTATTGAAAAAGACAAAATAAAAGAACATGCACCTGAATCCTTTATCTTATTCAAGCCCAGAGATATTGTAAGCGGTGATTTTTATTGGTTTACCGGAACACACAGTGCCGTTCAGCCTGAAAACAAACTCTTGGTAGTTGCTGCTGTTGATTGTACCGGACACGGAGTTCCAGGTGCATTTATGAGTATTATTGGTCATACTTTATTAAACCGTACTGTAAACAATCCAGAAATTGCTTCTCCAGCAGATGCTTTGAATTTTATAAACCGGGAAATCAAAAAAACCTTAAATCAAAAAGCGTATGAAGCTGCTATTCGTGATGGGATGGACATTGCGTTGACAGTAATTGATTTTAAAAATTTGAGTTTAAGCTTTGCCGGAGCTAATAATCCTATATACATTGCTAGAGCGGGAGAACTTTTAGAACTAAAAGCAACTAAACAAGCCATCACAGCTTCGTTAGATACTCCTCCTTTTCCATTTACCAATGAAACCTTTGTACTTCAAAAAGGTGATGCTATTTATTTATTTACGGATGGTTTTGCTGATCAGTTTGGTGGTCCAAAAGGTAAAAAATTTATGTACAAACGATTCCGAGAATCATTAATTGCTGTGCAACACTTGAGTATGGAAGAACAGAAAAAGCAATTGTATCAGATTCTGCTCGACTGGAGAGGAGAATTAGAGCAAGTAGACGATGTATTAGTGATTGGAATAAAGGTGTAAATTTAATCTCTCCCTTTCTCGTCTATTTACATGTCTAAATAGAATAGTATGGCCAATATGATGATTAAAAATATTATTGTCGATTTCAAAACTTTTTGCATTTGATCTTATGTAATACTTTTCTATTAATATTAAACTTTTAATTAAGCACTATTTTACCTTTTATACACTCAGTACTTTTCATAATTACATTGTAAAAATAAACGCCTTTTGCTTGTTCATTTAAATCAACTGAATAATTCATAGTTGTTTCTTTTGTTTGAAAGACTATTCGTCCTGACACATCATATATTTCAATACTGCTTCCTGTTTCTAAACCTAAAAAAATAAAATTCCCTGTACTAGGATTAGGCAAAACTTTAAATGTAAATAATTGCAGAGCCCCTTCCACTTCAAGAGATAAAGAACTTAAACTAATCAACCAAGAATCACCACCAGCATGACTTCCTGTTACGTCACCATCATTTGATTCAGAATAACCTGCAATAGTATAACTAACACCTGAAGTTTGACGAATAGAATATCCTATATCTACACCTGTACCACCGAAGGATTTTTGCATTTCCAAAATACCATCTGAATCTAACTGCACAATCCAACAATCATAATTCCCATGATTCCCAGTTACATCTCCATCATTTGCTTCGGAATAACCAGTCAAGATATATCCACCGCTAATCAGCTGTTGAATACAATAACTATAATCATTCCCTGAGCTTCCTAATGATTTTTGCCATAGTAAATTTCCCACATTATTGCATTTGATAATCCAGCAATCTCCTCCACCATGAGTACTTGTAACATCTCCATCATTTGATTCTGAATAACCAGCAAGGATATATCCTCCATCAGTAGTTATTTCAATTGATTGTGCAAAATCATAATTGCTTCCACCAAATGAATATTCCCAAATGATGTTTCCAGAATTGTTCAATTTAACAATCCAACTATCGCCATTTCCATTTTGTTCTGAAACATCTCCATCAGTTGAATGTGTTCCACCGCATAGAACATATCCTCCGTCCGAAGTTTGTTTTATGTCTTGCGCATAATCATAGGATGAACCACCCAGAGTTTTTTCCCATTCTATCATTCCATAGCTATCCAACTTCAATATCCAGCAGTCGCTTGCTCCGAAGTTAACAGTTACATCTCCATCAGAAGATTCAGTGTTTCCTGCAACGACATATCCTCCATCAAGCGTTTGTCTGATACATTTTCCATTGTCATTAAAAGTCCCACCAAATGTTTTCTGCCATTCAATTGCTCCAGAATAATCTAATTTAATAATCCAACAGTCTCCGGCTCCTTTATTCAAAGTTACATCTCCATCATTTGATTCAGAATAACCTGCAATGATATATCCACCATCAGATGCTTGCTGAATGGAATAAGCATAGTCGAATCCTGTCCCGCCAAAACTTTTTTCCCATTGAGTCGCACCTAAGGCATCAGATTTTACAATCCAGCAATCTCCTGCACCCTGATTAAAAGACACATCTCCATCAGATGATTCGGTATACCCTGCGGTGATACATCCTCCATCAGTAGTAAGTTCTACTTCTTTCGCATATTCATATCCAGTACCACCAAGTGATTTCTGCCACACCAAAGAAGGTGTTTGTGCGACCGTAAATTTCGTAAACACACATATATAAATGAAGGCGATTACTTTTTTCATTATCTACTACTTATATCAACTGATTCCATTTAATAAATTATTTTCCTTAATTAATAACAAAAAGCCTATTGATTACAATTCTATCATCAGATAATAAAACTACCTGTGAATTGCATTTATAAAATCAAATTAGAAGAAGAGTATAATTATGAAAATCAAAAAAATACTATTTAATTTTCCAACCTACAAAAACGTAAGTTCCTTCATTTACAAATGGAATTAAGCGCCATTTTATTTTCAGGCCAGTATTCTCCTTTGTGCAAAAAGAATTCTCAAAATAATAGTTGCGAGAGTTGTCTTCTAAGATAAATTTACTTCCTGTAACAATTTTATTGGCCTGTTTAGAAAACAATTCTACTTCTGAAAAACCTAAGGATGAGATAAGAGAAGGTGAGATTTTTTTAAAAAAGCCATTCTCAGAAATTGCTACAATGTAATTGTTCGAATTGGCAAAAACATTATCCGTAAATACAGGATTATTTACATGCTGCAGCAGACTATTAATATAGCTACTAACACTATAAGGTACGCTAAGATCATATTGATGTTTATTTATCTCCATGACAAAAAATATATGCTTTAATTATATTTAAACCTGCAAGCAGGATATTTCTCAAAAAAAAAGCATCTCAACAGAAAAAGCTGACCCTACTCCTAGACTAACTCATTCGTCAAAATGCTTAAAAATGTCATTACTTATTACTAAAACTACTCAGAAAAATGTAATAACCTTTATTTAACCCAAGCCTACATAACCGTGACTTCAAATCCTTCAATTGCTTTACCTTGCGCAAAAACCGTTGCAAGAATAAAATTCTTTTTATCAGTTAAAACTGCAAACCAATTTTCACCGGTTGATAAAGGAGTAACACTACAAATCGTATATCCCTTTTTTTGAATATAATGAACCACTTGACGATATGTTGTTTTTCTAACAACACTCCTTGTGATGCTTTTTCTTCCGTTATTAGCGTTGTTTATCGTTTGCATATATTAAAATGTATAATAAAGAAGCCATTGCAAGACCAAAAGCAGATATAAAAACTATAATTTCAATTAATGTCATGGCTTCTCTATATATATGTTCAATTACAATGGAATATCTGTTTGTCCAATTATTTCATTACCTGAAACATGTATCGTTGTCGAGTAATGAACTTGATTTATTATCGTATGTGCAATCCAGCTTGAACCTTTATGACCTACAATAGGATTCAAAGTAATTACTTGGTATCCACCATTCACTAAGTATTGATAAACTTGTTGGTAAGAAACTGCCGCTTTTGCTTCGTTGACAATTTTTACTCCAGAAGTTGATAATGATATACTGATGCTTGTAAAAAGAACGATTACCAATAATCCTTTAAGAACTAATTTTGCTGTGTTTTTCATGTGTCTAAAATTTTGTGTGTTAATAACTATATTAATTTATCCGTAACAAAGTAACAACACAAAAACAGAAAAGCAGTGGACAAATCGACCATCCATGTAACATTCTGAAAAGCGCCTATTTTGTTGATTTTTTTCAAAAAAAAGGCCCTTTTCTTACATAGTCACTAATCGATTTATTACAAAACAGCAAAAACAAATTAAATCCATAAACTTTAAAGAACTATTTTTACTTTTACAAAGATTGTTTTTTTATATACAATATCAATGGACAAATTGAGCAGCCATATAACATCTACAGAATGCCTAATTTTATTGATATTTACAAAAAAATATATCCTTTTTATACAGAGTCAATAATCATTTTTTGAAAAAAAAATTATGCCATTTCCTTATATCGATGATTTATTGAATAGTTTAAACGATTTTGAAAAAAAATCGGTTAAATATCATTTTGCTATTAAAAACACCGCAGAAGATTTGGTGTTGAGGAACTATATTCTCCTAGCATTGACTTCTAATATTAATTCTCAGAGGGATTTAAATGTTAACAGAATGCTTAAATCCAGGGCATTCAATCAAATAACAGACATTTTAACTTCTGACTATCATATACATAACAAAGGTAATTTCGTAGCACAAGATCAAATACTCCTTCACTTGAAAAAAAGAATGCTTTTGACGAGGATTATTTCTAAAAGTCTAAACCAACATAAACTGGGACCATTTAAGACAATTTTAAGTACAATAATTACTGAAGCAGAAAAAAATGAAGTATATGAAGTATTAATAGAAGCCTTAATATTAAAAAAATATGTTTTTGCATTAAAAGAGGGCTTATTCGCAATTCAAAAAATTGAAAAAAAAATAGCTTACTTCGAAAATTGTCAAAAAAGAGTCTACTACGCAGGAGATTGTTATTTTAAAATTATCATAAATAGTAACCTTTTAAAATTTAAAAACAATAAACAATTTCATAATTATATAGTAAGGGCAATCCGACTCTTAAAGCAGGATTATCTAACATACAAATCGCAACAAATCAATTATTACTTGCATATTATTTTAATGTACTATTATGAAAGGCAAAAAAAATACGCCTTGTCTGCAAAATATTGCAAAACTCTTTTTTCTATCGTAAAAAGTTCACCTGTAATTTATAGAACCGAAAGATTAGGCTTAGCATTAATCAATTTAAGTCAGTACAAGACCTTTACTAAAAATTATAACGATGCTGCAAGATATGCGAAAGAATCGCAAAAATATTATATAGAAAATAGCAACAACTATATGATATCTAAAGAACAAGAATTTAACATTTATTTCTATCACAAAAAGTATGATAAATCAGAAATGTGCATAAAAGAATTGCTTTCACACAAATTAGTAGATACAGGAAATTTTTCACGTTCAAAGTATATTTATTATAATTCAGCATTGCTTTTTGCTCAAAAAAAATATAAACAAGCACTGGCTCAACTAAACAAATCCCTAGAACTTGAGAAAGAAAAGTCGAAATGGAACATTTCTTTAAAAATAATGACGATTATGCTGAGCATCGAATTAAATAAAATTGATGAAGCGTCCAGATCATTAGAATCTTTGAGAAAGTATGTTCATCGACATGAAAAGAGCTCCGAAATAAAAATACGGGATATTAAAATTGTGAAGTTACTTAGAGAATTGGAGAAAGAAGGATTTAACTACAATCCAGATGACAAAGTTGTATCTAAGCTATTAAAAGAACTTGCTCAAAAAAACAAACCCATCTCCTGGGAGCATTATAGTCCGGAATTAATTCCTTTTCATGAGTGGCTGGAAGGGAAAATGCAAACTAAATAGTTCTTATCAATTTAAAGATCAACTTATCTATTTTTTTGTTTTGAGGGTGGCCAATCCTCCTGCGCTCTGCTTCGAAGGACAAATGGGCCATCCCGAATAAATGCAAAAAGCATTTTTCGGGACAGGCTTCTCGCGAATAATCT
>CAYWAV010000103.1:0-5992 GCA_964456225.1 uncultured Chitinophaga sp.
AGAATTTCATTCTTTCTTTACCCCAACCTATGCACTTTCAGTGCATAGTGGTTTAGTTATTTAACCAGTCGTTGTATTGTTCATCGGTATCGAAGGCATCGCGATTGTCTGCTTTCGTCCAGTCAATATTGTCTTCCTTTTCTCCGTAATAATCTCTCAATTCATACTTGCTTGCATTATTGCAAATTTTTTTTTCTATGAGATCATCAATAGGGAAATTAAATTTTCTTTTGTTAACAAGCGGGGAGTACTCGAAAATATTTTCCGAAATTCTATTTATCTTAAATCCTTCAAAAAGAAAGGTGTCTAATTGTTCTAGATATGGAATATAGGAAGGATATAAATAAAAAGTACCCAAATTCTGGAGGCACCATTCTATATATTCTGGATTGCCACTTGTGAGGAATGGTTTAATGCAAAATTCGTGCTTTGGTTCATAGCTATAGCTTTCCTTTTCTAATTCAATTTCTTCTGAATCATCTGACTTAGCAAAGTAATCAAGAAATATTTTATTACCTAAAGCAATTTGTTTTTTAAATTCATCGCTTTCAAAATACATCGTATTGTATTTGTCAAGTTGAAGCCTATTAACAGCTAATGCTTTTTTAATGACTTTGCTCAGATCAAACTCTATTTCATCAGAATTTATAGTCTGTGATATTTTTAATAATGTGTCGCTAACTTCTAAATTAAAAAAATCGTAAAATGAATTGATATTATTTTGTTTGTCCCTAAATCTTATTGTGTCAGCTATTTTAAAATAGTATATTTAATAAGCTCTGTGTTTATTTGTTGTGAACCAACATAAACTTGCCTAAGTGTTAGTCCCTTGTACTTCCCAAATTTGAATGTGTCATGAGGTTCCATTGTAGAGAATCTCTTTTATTTACCTTTTGTGCGTGATCAAAAAGCGATGAGTCTATTTTTTTTAGTTTTTTATTCCTACTCAAAATCCTTATACAACAAATATTTCTTCCTCACTACTTTAAATTTTGCAATTCCAGGTTCCCAGCTTTTACGAATGGCTTCTTCTTTAACTCCATCTTTTATTTGTTGTTGCAATGTTGAATTACCTGCATGGAAATTAAAATTCTCATCAAAGAAATTTGTTTTGTCGGCTGTATTCGTATACGTTCCAATTAACCAAAACAAATAAATCTTCTTTGTATCCTTCATGTATTCTTTTCCAAACTCCGATAAATTATGTCCTTTACATTCGAGTCCTTTATACTTTGGTTCCATTGCTCCAGGCTTTGGTTGTGGAGTAAAACTGTAATTTGCTTTTTGTAAAACCGGACTCCCAATTATTTGAAATGGTAAATCAGTTCCCCGTCCAACAGAAATTTGTGTGCCTTCAAACAATCCCAAACTCGGATATAAATAAACAGAACTCATGTTTGGTAAATTGGGAGAAGGGCGAATAGCTAATTCAAACATATCTTTGTGAGAATAATTTCCAATTGTAATTACTTTTAAATTGCATTTTACGCCACCTTTCAACCAACCTTCTCCGTTAATCATTTGTGCGTATTCTCCAATGGTCATTCCATAAACAATCGGAACAGGATGCAATCCGAGAAACGATTTGTAAGCATCTTCCAAAATTGGCCCATCAATATAATAACCGTTTGGATTGGGGCGATCGAGTACAATCAATTGTTTGTTATTTTCTGCGCAAGCTTCCATAACATAATGCAAGGTTGAGAGGTAAGTATAAAAACGAACACCCACATCTTGAATATCAAATATCACTATATCCACATCTTTTAAGTCTTCAGGCTTTGGTTTTTTATTTTTTCCATAAAGTGAAATAATAGTCAAGCCTGTTTTTTTATCTTTTTCGGTAGCCACTTTTTCACCGGCATCAACCAGTCCGCGAAAACCGTGCTCCGGACAAAATACTTTTTTAACAGAAATTTTTAAAGAAATAAGACTGTCTACCAAATGAGTATTTTGAATAAGAGAGGATTGGTTGGTAACAAGGGCAACCGATTTGCCTTTTAGTAAGGGAAGATATTCAGTGGTGTGGTCGGCTCCAACTTTTAAATCGTTTATTGTTTTTATGGTCGTTTCAATAGCTACAATGCCCTGTGCATTTGCTGAGAAAGAAAAGAGAATAAGAGTGGCGATTGTGAACACTTCGACTCCGCTCAGTGTGACGCTTCGGAATGGTATTATTTTATAGAAATGAGAATATTGCATTCTGTGAATAGTAATTAGTATTTTTGTAAATAGTATAATTCTAACAAAGCTAATAAATTTTGAACATCGAACGCTTCATAGCTAAACGAATCCTTTCTGGTTCAGGTGCTTCCAATCAACTATCACGCCCAATTGTGCGTATTTCGGTGTTGGGGATAACACTCGGATTGACAGTGATGATATTGGCAGTAGCGGTTGTAACGGGTTTCCAAAATGAAATAAAAGCCAAATTGATTGGTTTTAACTCCCACATACAAATTACCAATTACGATAACAATACCAGCGCAGAGCCTAAGCCTATTAGCAAATTTCAGCCTTTTATTGATGAAGTAAAAAGTAATCCGGATATTAATCACCTATCAGTATTTGCTACTAAAAATGGTATTGTAAAAACCAAAACCGACAATGAAGGGATTTTGTTAAAAGGCATTTCTTCGGATTATGATTGGGAGTTTTTAGACAAGAGTTTTGTGGAAGGCAAACGTTTTACCATTGGAGATACGATTACAAAAAGCATTATCATCTCAAAATACTTGAGTGATAAGTTGAGTTTGAAGTTAAACGATAAAATGATTATTTATTTTATTGTAGATCGTTTTGATAGTGTAGGAACAAAATTGAGAACAGAAACCACCGGAAAAGATTTTTATATTTCTGGAATTTATGAAACTGGTTTAGAAGAAGTAGACAAAACACTTGTGCTTTCTGATATTCGAAGGATTCAACTAATGAATGGCTGGAATAGTGATCAGGTAGCAGGATTTGAGATTTCGATTAAAGATTATAAAAAAATTGATGCAATTGGCTATGATGTGGATGCATTGGTGGGACAAAATTTAGCTGCTATGACAATCAAACAAAACAATCCTGCAATTTTCTCATGGCTGGATATGATGGATATAAATGTGCTTGTGGTGTTAGTTTTGATGGTAATTGTTGCAGGAATAAATATGATATCGGCATTGTTGATATTGATTTTAGAACGCACCAACATGATAGGAATACTAAAAGCAATGGGTGCCACGAATATGAGTGTTCAGAAAATATTTTTATATAACTCTGTTTACCTAATCGGAAAAGGAATGATTTGGGGGAATATTTTCGGAATTGCAATTGCACTCATTCAGCAGTATTTTGGAATCTTTAAGTTGGACGAAAAAGTGTATTATATTTCTCAAATTCCAATTCATTTAAACCTATCGGATATTCTTTTGCTGAATGCCGGAACATTGGTATGCTGTTTATTAATGTTGATTATTCCGAGTTTTATTGTTTCCAAGATAACTCCGGTGAAGGCGATAAGGTTTAGTTGATGGGAACGCGGATTTTGCGGAAAACAGGAATTTATTCGGATAAAAAAAGCTAAGCATCTTATTTAAATATTGCTACAATCACGCCTTAAAATTCCTTTTTAATCGTTGTTTTCTGCGACATCCGCGATCCAAAATCTCTTTTTATCCTTTTTTTCTGCGTCATCTGAGCCTGCCTGCCGGTAGGCAGGTTCCATTTTTTTTCGTACTTTCGCATCCTTAAAAACTACAATTATGTCATTCAGAAAAGCAAGTAAGAATATTTTAGATACCATTGGAAATACTCCATTGGTTCGTATTAATAATATAACAAAAGGCTTAAAGGCAACCGTTTATGCGAAAGTAGAAACGTTTAATCCGGGTAACTCTATTAAAGACCGTATGGCTTTGAAAATGATTGAAGATGCTGAAAAAGATGGAAGATTGAAACCAGGCGGAACCATCATTGAGGGAACAAGCGGTAACACAGGAATGGGTTTGGCAATTGCTGCCATCATCAAAGGATACAAATGTATTTTCACAACTACTGATAAACAATCAAAAGAAAAAGTAGATGCATTACGTGCATTTGGTGCAGATGTAATTGTTTGTCCGACTGATGTTGAACCAGAAGATCCTCGTTCATATTATTCTGTTTCATCACGATTGGTTGCAGAAATTCCGAATGCTTGGAAGCCGAATCAATACGACAACTTAAGTAACTCACAAGCACATTACGAACAAACAGGTCCCGAAATTTGGGAACAAACAGAAGGAAAAATAACACATTTAGTTGTAGGAGTTGGAACAGGAGGAACGATTTGCGGAACAGGAAAATATCTGAAAGAAAAAAATCCAAACATTAAAGTGTGGGGAATTGATACTTACGGTTCGGTTTTTAAAAAGTATAAGGAAACAGGAATTTTTGATAAGAACGAAATTTATCCTTACATAACTGAAGGAATTGGAGAAGATTTTTTACCCGCAAATGTGGATTTCAGTATCATCGATCGTTTCGAAAAAGTAACGGATAAAGATGCCGCAATTATGACGCGTGAGATTACAAAACGCGAAGGAATTTTTGCAGGTAATTCAGCCGGTTCGGCAATGGCTGGATTGTTACAATTGAAAGATGAATTGAAAGAAGGCGATGTAGTCGTAGTTATTTTTCACGATCACGGAACTCGTTATTTAGGAAAAATGTTCAACGATGAATGGATGATGGAAAAAGGATTCTTTGATAAAAAAGGATTGGAAGCAAAAGATTTAGTGAACAACAAAACCAACGGAAAATTAATCACAGTTGAAAGTTCAGATACAATTGGAAATGCTGTGAAAACTATGAGTAAGATGGATATTTCACAAATTCCTGTTACCAATGATGGCAGAATTGTAGGTTCATTAAACGAAAGTTTATTGTATCAGAAAGTAGTAGCAAATCCGGAGATAAAAGGACAAAGAATCGACTCAATTATGCAAGCGGCATTTCCGTTTGTAGATATTTCCGCTCCGATTGATTCATTATCAGCAATGATAACAGATACAAATCCTGCTGTTTTGGTGAAAGATTTTAAATTGGACAAGACCTATATTATTACGCGTTACGATATTATTAATGCCTTAACTAAGTAAGTTCAAAGTTCAATTTTTTTTGTTAGCTTCTAAATTTGTTGCTCATTTATTTTTGCACACAAAAATTTGAACTATTAATTTTTTCTGCATTGAGAACTTTGAACTAACAAACTTTAAACTTTGAACTCTTTTAAAGACCAACTAAATCGAAAAATCGAATTATCCTCCCCACCAAAAAGGATAATTTCGTTAGTTCCCTCCCAAACCGAATTGCTATACGATTTAGGCTTGCGTGATGAAGTTGTTGGTATTACTAAATTTTGCATTCATCCTGAAGAATGGTTTCGTTCTAAAACACGTGTAGGCGGGACAAAAAAATACGACTTCGAAAAAATAAAAGCACTCCATCCCGATTTAATTATTGGCAATAAAGAAGAAAACGAGCAAGAGCAAATTCTAGCATTGATGAATTTGTATCCAGTTTGGATGAGTGATGTCTATACCTTAAAAGATGCCTACGATATGATTACTCGTATCGGAACATTGGTAGGAAAACAACAAGAAGCTCAAAATCTCAAATTAAAAATTGAATCGGCATTTGTCCCCCTTTGGAGGGGGCAGGGAGAGGATTTTCCGAATGTTCATAACCAACTCCGAGCTGCATACTTCATTTGGAACAAACCATTCATGGTTGCCGGCAACAATACATTCATCAACGAGATGTTAAAAGTGTGCGGATTGCAAAATATTTTTGAGCAAGAACGTTATCCTGAAATAACAACAGAGCAACTTGAAAAAGCCAATCCCGAAATCATTTTATTGTCTTCAGAACCTTATCCATTCAAAGAAAAACACATTCAAGAGTTTAAAGCAATTTGTCCGAATGCAAAAGTTTTGGTTGTAGATGGAGAGATTTTTTCCTGGTATGG
>CAYWAV010000103.1:6092-12214 GCA_964456225.1 uncultured Chitinophaga sp.
GCAACAAAAAACTATGACTTTTTTAAAGCATATATTTCTATTCTGTACTGTTTTTGTGTCGCTGTTCCTTTTCCCAAATTCTGCACATGCACAAAAAGTAGGAGTTGTATTAAGTGGCGGTGCCGCCAGTGGAATAGCGCATATTGGTGTGTTAAAAGCGCTAGAAGAGAATAATATTCCAATCGATTATATCACGGGAACATCAATGGGAGCTTTGGTTGGCTCCATGTATGCTATGGGATATTCCCCAGCTCAGCTAGAAGCATTAGTAAAAACGGAGCGTTTTAAAAACTTGTCGGAAGGAATAGTAGATCAAAAATATGCCTATTATTTTAAGCGTACCGATGATAATGCTTCTTGGATCACATTTAAGTTGTCGCTCGATTCCGCTTTTGTATCTACACTTCCTACCAACTTGATTTCTCCTGTAGCAATGGATTTTGGAATGATGGAGTTTGCCGCTGGTCCAGCAGCAGTTGCCAATTATAATTTTGATAGCTTGTTTGTCCCTTTTCGTTGCGTAGCATCCGATATTGAGAAAAAAGAATCTGTAGTTTTTAGTAAAGGAGATTTGGCGGAAGCAGTTCGCGCTTCCATGTCCTTTCCTTTTTATATTAAGCCAATCAAAGTAGATGGGAAATTATTGTTTGATGGAGGTTTGTATAATAATTTTCCCTCCAATGTAATGTTTGATGAATTTTTTCCAGATTTTATGATTGGTAGTAATGTAGGTTCTAATAATCCACCTCCCGATGAAGATAATTTGCTTTCACAAATAAAAACGATGTTGCAAAGTAATTCCAACTACGATATTTTATGTGAAGCAGGTGTAATTATTCAGCCCAAAGTAGATATAGGATTATTTGATTTTAGCGACTTGCAACCGATTATTGACAGTGGTTACGCATCTGCCATGCGCCAAATGGAATTCATCAAACAGCATATAGAAAGAAGAGTTAACAAAGAGGAATTATCTATCAAAAGAAGTAATTTCAAAGGTATGGAGCCTAAAATTATGTTTGATAATATTTACATCGAAGGTTTAAATAAAAAACAATCGGATTATGTTAGAAAAGTTTTGCGTCATAAAAATAGATTGGTGAGTTTGGAAGATATGAAAGAGGGTTACTTTCGATTATCAGCAGATAATAAAATCAAGAATATTTATCCAAAAGCAAAATTCAATCCGGAAACAGGATATTACGATTTGTATTTGCGAATCAAAAAAGAACGAAATTTAATTACTGATTTTGGGGGTAATTTTTCAAACCGTCCGATTAGTGATGGATACTTAGGTTTGCAATACAACTATCTTGGAAAATTTGCTGCTGGGATGATGGCAAATGCTTATTTCGGAAAACTATATAGTTCAGTACAATTGAAAACACGATTTGATTTTCCTTCTAGAATTCCGATTTTTATTGAACCTGGAGTTACATGGAACAAATGGGATTATTATAAAAGCAGCAGTGCATTTTTAGAAGATACAAAACCGGCTTACTTAATACAAAGTGAAGAACATGGTAATATAAACATAGGTTTTCCTACAGGAAAAAAAGGGCGAATTGTGGGTGGAGCAGGAGTTGCACGAATCACCGACCGATATTATCAAACACCATTTTTTGTTCAATTAGATACTGCCGATCAAACAAATTTTGATTTAGTAACAGGTCAGGCATATTATGAAATCAACTCACTCAACAGAAAGCAATATGCCAATCAGGGAGAATTATTAAGAATAAGCGGAAGGTATGTTTATGGATTGGAAGTAAATACTCCGGGTTCCACTTCTGTTGATACAAGTGAAAACTCCAATCACCACGAGTGGGTTGTTTTTAAACTTACAGGTGAACGTTATTTTAATAGAAGAGGAACGGTCAGGATCGGACTTTTTGGAGAAGGCGTTTATTCTACTCAAACCCTCTTTCAAAATTATACCTCCAGTATTTTATCTGCACAGGCATTTCAACCAACTCCAGATAGCCGGACCATCTTCAATGAAAATTACAGAACGCATAAATATGTTGCAGGCGGATTAAAATTTGTAGTGAACATTCGAAAGACCGTTGAATTTAGAGCAGAAGGCTATATTTATCAGCCTTATCAGGTGTTGACTAAAACACAAGATTTAAAAACGCAGTTCGGAATTCCATTTGCTTTACAACATTATATTGCAACAGCAGGTTTTGTATGGCATACTCCTGTAGGCCCAATGAGTATAAGTGCTAATTACTACAATCAGGTAAAAGATCCTGTTTCCATCCTTTTCCATTTCGGATACATCATTTTTAATAAAAGGGCCTTGGAATAATTGATATTCTTGTGAACACAGTTCTGGCGTTTTAATATGTTGCACTCCGCTGGAGTGCTAAATTACTAAATGTGAATTTTTTCTACAAATATTTTGCACCGCTGGGACAATTCCTCAGCACATATTAAACGTGCAGATTCAATTTGTTGGCATAACATAGCCCCGGAGGGGCTAAGTATTTTTAGAAAACACCACAGCCAAACAATCCAGAGCCCCAGAGGGGCTCAACATTTAAGCGGGGTAGCTTAGTTGTCAAAAGCCCTTGCCTTAATTTACAAGTATCTGATAATCAATATTTTTTGATATTTACTATATTTTACATAAGTTTGCACCCCAATTTGAGGATGCATATTATATAAGTGTGTCTTTTTAGGAAAAAAATAAAAAACAATAATTATTTAAAACTATGAACGAATACGTAATTTATTTAGTACCCGCTTTAGGGATTTTAGGATTGATAGTAATGGCAATCAAATCGGCTTGGGTTAGTAAACAAGATGCCGGAGATAAAAACATGCAAGAACTTGCAGGTTATATTGCTGATGGTGCAATGGCTTTTTTAAAAGCAGAATGGAAAGTATTAAGTGTATTCGTTTTATTTGCGTCTATTCTGTTAGCTTATTCTGGAACCATTCACGAAGTAAATGGTAAACCCATTCACTCTAGTTGGATTATTTCTATTTCGTTTATTATAGGAGCTGTATTTTCTGCTACTGCAGGATATATTGGTATGAAGGTAGCAACAAAAGCAAACGTTCGTACTACACAAGCTGCTCGTACTAGTTTAAAGCAAGCCTTGAAAGTTTCTTTCACTGGTGGAACCGTAATGGGATTAGGTGTTGCTGGTTTAGCTGTTTTAGGTTTAGGTGGATTGTTCATAGCGTTCTTAGCAATGTTTAAAGTAATTGGTCCCGATGGAACTGCTATTGCTGATGTAAAAACAGCTATTGAAGTATTAACTGGTTTCTCATTGGGAGCTGAATCAATTGCATTGTTTGCACGTGTTGGTGGAGGCATTTATACAAAAGCTGCCGATGTTGGAGCTGATTTAGTTGGTAAAGTAGAAGCAGGGATTCCTGAAGATGATGTTCGTAACCCAGCAACAATTGCTGATAACGTTGGAGATAACGTAGGTGACGTTGCAGGTATGGGTGCCGATTTATTCGGTTCTTATGTTGCTACGATTTTGGCAACAATGGTATTGGGACAAGAAATTATTATTACAGATAATTTTGGTGGTATGTCACCAATCTTATTACCAATGGTAATTTGCGGTTTAGGTATCGTGTTCTCAATTGTAGGAACTTGGTTCGTTACTATTAAAGATGATAAATCAAATGTTCAAACTGCTTTGAATTTAGGAAATTGGGCTTCCATGTTAATTACAGTTATAGCGTCCTATTTTATTGTAATGTGGATGTTGCCGGAAGGCGAAATTAGCTTAAGAGGTTTTGTATTTACAAGAATGGGAGTATTTGGTGCTATTTTAGTTGGTACAGTTGTAGGTGCAATTATGAGTATTGTTACAGAGTATTACACTGCAATGGGTAAACCTCCTGTTATGTCAATCATTCAACAATCATCTACCGGTCACGCTACAAACATTATTGGCGGTTTAGCAGTTGGTATGAAATCAACTGTTATCCCTATTTTAACATTAGCAGCTGGTATCATGGGTTCATACTATTGTGCAGGATTATATGGTGTTGCTATTGCAGCAGCGGGTATGATGGCAACCACTGCTATGCAATTAGCAATTGATGCATTTGGACCTATTGCAGATAACGCTGGTGGTATTGCTGAGATGAGTCAATTACCTCCTGAAGTTCGTGAACGTACAGACAATTTAGATGCTGTTGGAAATACAACTGCTGCAACCGGAAAAGGTTTTGCTATTGCTTCTGCTGCATTAACATCGTTGGCATTGTTTGCTGCCTTTGTTGGAATTGCGGGTATTGATGCAATTGATATTTACAAAGCTCCTGTATTAGCAGGTTTATTTGTTGGTGGTATGATTCCATTTATTTTTTCTGCATTGTGTATCCAAGCAGTAGGTAAAGCTGCAATGGATATGGTACAAGAAGTGCGCAGACAGTTTCGCGAAATTCCGGGCATCATGGAATACAAAGCAAAACCTGAATACGAAAAATGTGTTGCTATTTCTACAAAAGCATCTATCCGTGAAATGATGATGCCAGGTGCAATTGCATTGATCACTCCTTTAATTGTTGGTTTCACATTAGGACCTGAAGTATTAGGAGGTTTATTAGCTGGTGTTACTGTATCAGGTGTGTTGATGGGAATTTTCCAATCAAATGCTGGTGGTGCTTGGGACAATGCAAAAAAATCTTTTGAAAAAGGAGTAATGATCAACGGAGAAATGTTCTACAAAAAATCTGAGCCACACAAAGCATCTGTTACTGGTGATACTGTTGGAGATCCTTTCAAAGATACTTCTGGACCATCCATGAACATCTTAATCAAATTAATGTCTATCGTTTCATTGGTTATCGCTCCATACATTGCTGTGAATACTGCTGAAGCTGGAATGGGTTGTGAAGGTCACGGACAAAAAACAGAATGTTGCGAAGGACATGGCTCTGAAATGGAAGCTTGTCACGAAGGTGAAAGTAAGTGCGACATGACGAAATGTGCTAGCATTTCAAAAGAAGAATGTGCTGCTATGTGCGATTCAGTTGGTTGTACTCCTGAAGAAAAAGCTCATTGTATGAGTATGTACGGTGCTGATGGAAAATATGTTGGTACTCAAGAAATGGCTTGTTGCAAAGAAGCTGCTGCCGCAGGAAAAGCATGTGAGAAATTTGCAGGTGCTGGAGAAGCAAAAGCTTGTTGTAAAGACAAAGCAGCAGGACAGGGAAAAGCATGTTCTGGTGAAGGAGATAAAGGTTGTGGTGGAGATTGTAAAAAAGGTTGTAAAACAAAAGAAGAGTGTATGAAGTCTTGTGGTGAATCTTGCGCGAAACATCACTAATAAAAAATAGAATTTGAAAAAAAATGCTTCTCAATTGAGAAGCATTTTTTTTGCTTTAATGTTGCTTCTCCTCTTTTAAATAAATAATATTATATTTGATAAGAGAATAAAAGGTTCGTATATGCAAAAGTTATACGTAATGGCGTCAGACGATAACATAAGAATTAAACCTAACGATTAAAATAAATCAAATGGAAAACAAACAAGACAATTCGAAAATCCTTAAAAACAAATATATACCAACTGCAGAGTTTTATAGCCAAATAATTGACAGCTTGCAAGACTATTCCATTTTTACGTTGGACAAAGAATTCAACATAAATAGTTGGAGTTCCGGCTCTGTAAAAATATTTGGTTACGAAACGGAGGAAGTTATTGGAGAACCTTTCGATTTAATATTTACAGAGGAGGATTTTAAAAATGGTATTCCGAAAAAAGAAATTGAAACAGCTTTAAAAGAAGGCAGAGCAACAGATAACAGATGGCACATTGCTAAAGATAAGAGTCTGTTTTATGCTTATGGGTTGGTTTTTCCATTAACAGGTTTAGACGGAGAGCTGTTGGGTTATGTTAAAATATTGCGTGACTTAACAGAAAGGAAACAATCGGAGGATGCAATAAAAAAATATGTCAGAGAATTGGAAGAACTTAATACGCATAAAGAGAGTGTTCTTGCCATACTTTCACACGATTTAAGAAGTCCCCTGTCAGCTATTATTGGAACCGCAAAATATTTGAAAGAAAATTTCCATAAAATGAAGCCCGATGCTGTTCAGGAAATGCTTGACTTACTTTATAAATCATCAACGGATGAATTAG
>CAYWAV010000104.1:0-12196 GCA_964456225.1 uncultured Chitinophaga sp.
ATGAGCATGATAATTAAAAATGTACCGCTTGTTAAAGGCGAATTTTATGATGAAACAATAAAAAAGGACACTATTTATATCCATCATACTGCCGGAGGACATCGTCCGGATTGGACCATTGCAGGGTGGAATTCAGACAAAACAAAAAACGGACAACGGTTAAAAGTTGCAACGGCTTATGTAATGGGTGGTCTATCTACTACCGACAAAGATGCTTCATGGGATGGGGTAATCTGTAAATGTTTTCCTGAAGACAAATGGGCGCACCACCTTGGTTTGTCAGCTGCAAATAATGCACAATTAAATTCCAAATCCATTGGAATAGAAATTTGCAATTATGGACCAATCACTAAATCGAATGATGGCAAGTTTTATAATTATGTAAACAGGCAAGTTCCCGCAGAAATGGTAGTTGAATTAGCAAAACCATTTCAAGGGTATAAATACTATCATAAATATACAGATAGACAAATAGCAGTTTTGAAAGAATTACTCATTGACCTTTCTACTCGTTTTTCTATTGATATTAAAAGCGGACTTAAGCCCTTGTTGATGGAGAACAAAGGCGCAGAAGCTTTTGTGTTGAGTCAGGATGCATTAGCTGGCAAGCCGGGTTTATGGACGCATACAAATGTTCGTAAAGATAAATTCGATTGTTCGCCACAGGATAATTTAATTGCAATGATTAAGTCATTATAAATAAAAAAATTAAATATGTTCGGATCAAATATTTTAGAAGTAGCAATTGGATTAATTTTTATTTTCCTTTTATATAGTTTATTGGCAACAGCAATAAATGAAGCCATTGCATCCTATTTGGGCTTACGTGCAAAAAATCTAAAAAAAGCAATTGAAAGAATGTTGGACGATGACTCTGGTAAAACTACATTGTCAGATCAGTTTTATAAACAGCCTTTGATTAAATATTTAGGTGAACCAACTTTTTTTGGAAAAATTTTAAGGAAACCGGCTTATTTATCTTCTCAAAGTTTTTCAAAAAATGTTCTTGATCTTTTAAAAAATTTGGATCAAGCTAAAGCTGCAGAAGTTGATGTAGCAGCAAAAATTAAGGCAGGAATTGATAAAATTCCTGCTTCTGAAACGAAACAGTTTGTTACTTCCTTAATGGAAGATGCAAATTATGACATCGAAAAATTTAAAGCGTTACTTGAGCAATGGTATAACGATACTATGGAAAGAGCATCAGGATGGTACAAACGAAGAGTTCAATTTATGATATTCGTTATTGGACTTACTCTTTCAATTACTTTTAATGTAGATTCTCTTGAATTAGTAAATAAGTTATCAAAAGACCCTGAATCAAGAAAATTAATTGTTGCAATGGCAACAGCGCATGTTGAAAATCAGGAGAAAATTGCTAAACAAAAGCAACTTGATACTACGACACAATCAGTTTTACAAAAATATTCACTAACAATTCCAAAAATTGATAGTGATTTGATAAAGCACGATTCAATTGTTTCATTTGCTGATAGTCTTTTGAAAAGTGATATTAGAAACGCGAATAATTTACTTAGTGCAGGGTGGAAAGATTATGGCGGAGCAACTGATAAATGGGGGAAACTAAAACATGTTTTATCTCAACTTTGTTCTGTAAAAAAACTACTCGGTTTTCTTATTACAACTTTTGCAATTTCACTCGGAGCTCCATTTTGGTTTGATTTATTAAACAAACTAGTAAAAATGCGCTCCGGAGGAAAAAAACCTGATGAAGAAAAAGCTATTAAAACAAATTAAAAACAAATAACGATGAACTATAATTTCAAAAATTTAGTATTTGAAGGCGGAGGAGTGAAAGGTATTGCGTATGGTGGTGCCTTAGAAGTTTTAAATAATATGAATATTGTAAAAAATATTGAACGAGTTGCGGGAACATCTGCAGGAGCTATAAATGCAGCCATGCTAGCTTTAGGGTATACTTCTGCTGAAGTCTCTAAAATTATTGCAGAAACAAATTTTAAAGATTTCGAAGATGGAACTCTTTTTAGTGAAGTATTTGGTATTACCAAAAAATATGGCTGGTACAAGGGTGATAAGTTTAAAGAATGGATGGGCAAGTACATTAAAGAAAAAACTGGCAGTTCAGAAACTACATTTAAGCAATTAGCACTATTAAATAGAGCGAATGGCTTCAAACAATTATATGTGATAAGCACAAACCTAACTCGTCAGCAATCAATGATATTTTCTCATGAACCAAACCATTTTCCAGATACATCAATTAAGGATGCTGTAAGAATGTCGATGAGTATTCCCTTGTATTTTCATTCCGTAATGAAAGATAATGAAGTTTGGGTTGATGGAGGAGTGAGTTGGAATTATGCAGTTAATTTGTTTGATAATGAGCAGTATGTTGCTAAAAAAGAAAATAGCGAAAAGGTAAGTTACAATACGGATGCTAGCTATGTGTTCAATCATGAAACTTTAGGATTCAGATTAGATTCAACAAAGGTTATTGAATACAATAAGGATAATTGGAAAAGTGAGCCAGTTAAAATTAATAACATTAAAGATTATGCTGTTGGTTTGGTGAATTTTTTAATGGAAATGGCAAACAAAAAGCATCTTCACCAGAATGACTGGAACAGAACTGTGTTTATTGATACGTTGGATGTAAAAACTACAGACTTTAAATTATCGCCCGCTAAAATACAAGAGTTATTAGCAAGTGGAAGAACTGGAGTGAATGAGTATTTTAAATGGAAGGATGGGGATGCTGTTTGGAGTAAGTTGCCTGTGTAAATGGATAAATGTTTTGAAAGTTTTGATAACACATTATCTGTGAATAAATTTTCATAAATCAATTTAATATGAAAAAAAATCTCCTAAGCTTTGTTATGGTCTTGTTTTCAACTAACGTCTGCCTTGCTCAGAAAGTTGATTCTGTTGAAATGCAAAAGAATATAGACTATTATGCACCCCGCTTGTGGGTTGTAGGTGATGGAACTGTTACGAAAGCAATCAATGGAGAGAAGAGTGTTCCTGTGAACACAAGTGTTGGGGTTATTTTTTCAAAAAATTTTGCAAGAGGAGGAAAACAATCATTTGTTGTAGATATTCGAAATTTGAATTGTGAAGCATATATAAGTGTTGCATCAACAGCTGATACCATAGTTGCGGAAATTGACACGAATAATAATTATTCAATTACAAATTCTAGAGAGTTCGGAAGCTATGTTTCCTTCCCGGTCGGATCAAAGCAATCCGCGAGTGTTCTAATTCAAGGCTTATTTGACAATAGGAATTTTAACGGATTACAAAATATTTTTTTAGGAGGTGGTTATGCTTTTAAAACGTTTTTTTCTAATCGTGTTTGGAAACTCAATAATGATTCAAGCATTCAAGTGAGCTGTCTTTCGGTTAAGGCTGCAACGTTCCATGAACTTTTACCCTATGGATATTCTGATAATGGAGACTACTCAATATATGTAAGTGTACTAAGTGTTAGTATGCGTGCTATCGGAGGAGATATTGTAAATAGTAGTGGTACCTATGTTAACCGATTTATTGGAACCAACCAGAACACATATTTGGGTTGGGAGCCATTCTTTGGATTTAAATTAAAAAATTTACGGGCAGAGTTCTCTTATCCAATGTTTGTTGTTTTGGGTGGAAAGTCTATTCCAGGATTATCTAGTGGGCAATTTACAGCCACAGTTAGTTTCACTGGAGGTTTCCCTGTTGCATTAAAAAGAAATCCTATTATAGAAGCAGATGAATTATTATACGATTTGGAAATTAAAAAGAAAGATAGCACCGAACTACAACATAAATTACAAATCTTAAAAAAGGATAGTGTTCTCAATGCTAAAAAAGCAAAAAGATGGGTGTATCAAATTGGTGATTTGATGGACAATGACGAAGCAATTATAAAACTGTATGAAAAACTTAATATGATTGAAGGCATTGCCTTGTTCAAGAAAAAAAATAAATATTTCTTTTTTGTAAATGCTGATATAGCGAAGGAAGATCAATTTGTAAAGTTGCAAACTCTGCTGGGTTCAGAGATTCTTACAAAAGTTGACTTAATGGTATATGGTAAAAAGAAAAAAAATAAAATTGTAAAAACAAAATGTTTAAAATTTGAAAAAGGAAATGATAAAATAGAAATTGATTGTTACACTATTCAGAAATAAAAATAAATGAGAAACTTAGATTTAAATACTCCCGTTACAACTTCTGTCATTTGCATAGAAGAATGGAATCATACAGGTATACTATTAAAATCGGATAGCATATATAAGTTAGAAGTTATTCCTGCAGATCAAGTATGGTATGATGGACATAAACTTCCTCCGTTCACTGCTGATGGTAAAATGTTGCCATATTTAGCATTGTGGTATCCATTTATAAGAATGCCGTTTGTAAAATGGTTTGCCTTGTTAGGTTGTATTGACAAAAAGCGCTCAACCTACTTTAAGATAGGAACGGTATGTGATAATTACTCTCCTGAGATTGATGGTGAATTAATATGTTTTGCAAATGATGCAAGGCGTTTTTATAAACATAATAATGAAGGACAAATGGAGTTGACTGTTACTAAAATTGGTAGTAAGTAATTTTTGTTGAACTGGGTTCTGATAATGTAGAATCGAGCACGATACTTTTTTTATCAGATGATAAGGAACTTTAGAAACAAATTTTATCAAAAAATATACCATGGCTACATCATACGTTGAAATCGAAGATAGATATAAACCCAAAACTCCAAATGAGCAAATTTCTATTTCTGTAGAAATTGGTGATGCGCAAAATGGAGCCTACGTCATCTTTTTGGGGACGAAGTTAAAAGGCAGCAATGCCACAGCAATTATGGGAACACAATCAGATGTTCTTGGAAAAAATTCTATTATATCTACAACAGTTGTGGATGTTATGGAAGAAACAAACTGGACAAGTTTGACTGTCAAAATTAAAGAAGGTTCCAACGAACAAGTTTATGGCCCTTATTCGAAAGAGGTCGCGACACATTTAGACACAGTTTGTTTCATAATTAAAATATTGAACACAAATGATTGATAAAAGTTCATTTTCTGTGCTAATTTTAATTAGTTTAATTTTTTTGAAACCTCTGAAAGCTCAAGAAGAGATTAAAATGACATTGCCATCAAGTCCGGCTTTTAGTATTTTAGGTTTTGAGCCATCTTCTGTAATGAAACCCACAAGTAATAAAGACTTAGGATCTGATTTACTTAGTGCTTTTGATAAGGATGGCAAATTATTAATGAATCTTGGAATGGAAGTTTCACCTTATTGGTTAAAAAGCCGTTCAGTTCTTACTAGAAAAGAATATTTTGATCCTTCTGTAGGTCAATGTTTTATTCAGAGTCTCAATATATCTTCCGCAACAGTAAAAGACTCAGTTAAAGGGGATAACAAGCTAGGCGCAGGATTAAGGTTTAAACTCATTAATGGGCGACCTACTGATGAATATATAGAGATTGAAAAAAAATTAAATGTTCAATTAACTCTTTCTGCTGTTGTTGGCGCATGTATAGCCAATGTGGGCACGGAAATACATTCGAAAGATTCTGCAATGGAAATTTTAATGTCTTCGCTGACTGAATTGGGTTATTCTAAAGATGTTATTTTATTATTTAAAGAAAATTGCAAAGAAATATTGGGTGACTTTGATGACACAAATGAAGGAATAAAAAATTTCTTAAAAGCGTTGAATGAAAAAGTAATAGGAAGTAATGGTGTTTTAATTAAGCAAGTAGCAGAGCTATCAAAAAAACGAGTTGGTTTTATTCTTGAAATTGCTGCAGCATCTTCATTTATTACAACAAAAAAAAATGAACCGATTGATAGAGCGGGTGTATGGGTGAATGCTTCTAACTATTTTTCACCTTCTAACTCATGGACCATAACAGGAAGATATATGTTTGCAAGCTGGGATTCTGCAATGACAAATACAGATATTGGATTGAGTTATTTAAAGGAAATGTCCGGGTTTAATATTTCCATTGAAGCAATGTTTAGGTGGTATAGGGCAGATGTAATGGATATTAATATAAACAATCAAGTAATAACAAGAGTAGAAAAGGGAAATACCTATCGAATCTCAGCACAGGGGTCTTATAAACTTGCTGAAAACATTAGCGTCAATATAAGTTTGGGGAAAAATTTCGATTCACCTTTTACAACCACCGCCAGTTACTTTTCCGTGTTTGGAATCAATTACAGTTTGTTCAAACCTCAAAAGGTTGATTTAGCAAAAAACAAATGATTTTATTCAAAATGAATGAATGACAAGATATCGCAAATAGGATAAATTTATAAATCATACTATGAATTTACAGGAGATAAAAAAAACTACAAAGGAGAATACTCCAGCAATCTTTACATCAATAATTATTTTTTTGCTGGTAGGTTTTTACC
Source organism: uncultured Chitinophaga sp. (assembly GCA_964456225.1). Lineage (GTDB taxonomy): Bacteria > Bacteroidota > Bacteroidia > 2-12-FULL-35-15 > 2-12-FULL-35-15 > 2-12-FULL-35-15. Next base: position 6,403 of record CAYWAV010000104.1, read on the forward strand.
TAATTGTCGTTGTGCCAGCTAATGAGCAAAAAAACGATAATTATCATAAAAGTACACTTGAGGAATTTGATCTGCAATTCAATAATACCTTAAAAGACTATGCCAATCAGGTGGATGTTGAGAACCTCAAAGATTCTATTGTTAAGAAAGCAACTGAATTGTGTTGGAAATGTGAAGATAATGCAAAAGACACTTCCGCGTTACAACTTTTAAAGCAGTTGCAATGTAGATCCAATTTTATTCTTGACAACATTCAAGACAATGTGATTATTCAATCAGTTAGAATTGATTCAATCACAAATTTGAGTTCTGAAATTATCATCAATAAAAGGATTAATTTAAAATTTAGCTCTTCTGTATTAAGAAAATGCAAAACTAGAGATTCTAGAATGCTCAGCGAACTGTGCTCCTTAAAAGATACATCGCGTGTTGATAAAGTAGAGTTGAAGAAAAGATTAAGTGGTGCAATTGCTTTTAAAAATTGGGTTATCTATTCAGCAGACAAGAAAGAAGTGCTGCTGAGCCAGACAATTGATAACCAAGAATTTGATAGTATAAAATCCACTACTTCAAAATTAGGAGTTCTTCTCTTTAAATTTTCCGATAAGCGATTTTACAGACAATCAGTTGCAGTGGAAGGGACAAGTAATAATTTTATGCTTGTTGGGGGAATCAATCAGGCCAATTTTGATTTACAGTCTAAAAGTGTAAATCTTAATTATACTTTTGTTTCAGCTTTTTTTGTGATTTTATTGCTGTTAAGCATTCCTTTGATAAAACCGCTTATAAGCAATAAAAAGGAGAAAGTAACTCAGTTTGATTTATTAAGCACAACCTCTGCCATTGGAATACTTGCAATTGTTTTCGTTAGTTTTTCCTTTAGTCAGTATTTATCAAATACATATGAAAATATAGCGGGGACAAATCTGATGAAGTTGAATACGTTTGTCAGTTCAAGAATAAATTCAGAGTTCAATCCTTATTATAATTCATTTAATATTGTAAATCCTGGGCTACAGTCACAAACCGATTCTGTAATTCATTATGATTTGGATAAGCTGGGATTAAGTTCAGTCGGTGAAAGTTTTATAAACAAAATCGATACAAATAATTTTCAAAACTTTTTTGCATTCAACTCACAAGGCGATCTTGTGAAAGATATTAGTAAAAAAGGAGTGTTTGGTATCCGTAGAAATTTTAGTGAACGTGATTATTTTCAAGTGCTGAAGGAAAAGTCATATAATAACATGCTGACTACTGTTTTTTCAAAATATGATAATCAATTCAAATTTGTATATATAAAAAAAAATTACCTCACAAAAAAAATCTTATTTTCTAATGATGAACAACTACGCACAGATTCTTTGAGAATCGACACGGTTGATTTTTCCTTGTCCGGTTTCGCATACCGTCCTCAATTTATGGACGATTTCATATTGAATATAAATACAGGCTATATGCTTTGCAATAATACAGGCAGAGTTTTACTTAATAGCGATATTAAAAAAAGCCTGCATGAAGATATTTATGCTAACAGTCAGAAAAGCTATAATCTTTCAAAGATGCTAAACGGTATGAAGGATAGTGTTTTTGAATTGAATTATAATGGCGAACCATGCTTGTTCTTTGCGAGAAGATTTACTAGCAATGTTTTGGACACATCTAAAAAGATAGATAAAAATAATTCAAATTGTAATGCTGTAATTAACGATTATCCTCTTTATCTTCTTACTTACAAAAAGCTTGGTTTTACAAATAATCTTAAAATTTATACAATTATTAATGGTTTTATTTTAAGTCTTGCATATGTGCTGGCTATCACTTTTTTGGTATTGTTGTATTCGTTTTTCTTTTATTTAGGAGAAATTTCAATTTTATCTCGTTATCATTTATATTGGCTATTTCCGGATAACAGCAGGCGAAAAGAATATGTTTTATTAAAATGGATTAATTACTCCACTTTCTTATTGTTTCTTATTCTATTCATTGCCGGTTATGAACACTTTTTTTATCACGCTCTTTTAAGTGGTATAAATTTAGCATTTTTAAATTTTCTCTTTTTGAATCAACGTGTGTTTCTGTTGAGAAAAACAAGTTCAGATGAGGATGCAACTGTTTCTAAAAAAAATGCTTATTTATTTCAATGGGCTTTGTGCATTGTAGTTTTAGGTTATATAGTTCCATATATATTGTATCGACTTCACTTTCCAAGCTTCGGACTTAGTTTATCACTTCTCAGTCATTTTATAATACTTTATTTCTTGAAAAAAGACACGCAGAAAAATGCTGTTCCTGAAAAGAAAGAAATTTGTGAAGAAAGCAATCGACCTATTTTTATTTCTTATTTTATTAGCATTATCTCTTTTCATTACATATTAGTTCCTATTTTAATTATTTTCACTTTATTTATTACTGAAGTCAACATTGTCGCAGGTTTGAACTCTTCATATACAGAAAAAAGTGGAAGCATTCTAAATAGCACATCTAAATCAAAGCAAGACATTTTAAAGACAGATGGCAAAGTAATTAGTTTATTGCCGGTAGATCCACCATCTAAAAAATTCCTTGAACAGATAAGATTCGATAATTTTAAACGTAATTCTAATGATATTCAATTGTTAGATTTAATACGAATGAATCCGAGTTTGATTCTCCTATTGATGCTTAGTTTGTTCGCTACCATAGTTATTATTGGTAAGCTCATAGGGTATTATTCTGGACGTTTTTTCTTTTTTGAGCTTTCTGAAGCGTATCGTCTGGGTTATTTTAAAGGTGAAGAACGAATAAGATCACTTACTAATTTTACCGTGATTATACCGCCATATTCCGAAAAAGATCTTGAAAATCTGGAGTTAACTGAAAAGATTAACGATGATATTCCTGAGTTTATTGATCTAATGAAGAAGGAGGGAGGTGATTCCAAGGTTTGGTTAAAGGGAGTTCCTTCTGATGTAGTTTCGAATCAAGTAAAAGTAGACTTGATAATGATGAATCACTTTGAAATATACAGCAGTCGATATAAGGAATTATGGGATGAATTGTCTAAAGATGAACAATTTGTTATGAGCGATTTTGCTCTGGATTCGTTTGTGAACTACAAAAGCAGAAATGTATTATTGAGCCTGATGCAAAAGGGCTATATTATTGCCGATCCATTAACGGGCAGACTAAGAGTTATGAATTACGGATTTAGAAATTTTATCATCCATCTGCAAGAAAATGATCCAGAAAGTGCTGAAGCCATAAAAATTGAAGAAGCAAATACTCAGGGGGGCTATTCAAAATGGAAGCTGCCTTTAATGATCATCGCCATAAGCGGAATATTAATGTTTATGTATATCAATAAGGAAAGTTTTAACAATGCATTATTTATAGGAGGATCAGCAATAAGCGCTATTGGATTGATAGCTAAGTTTTTGAATGCTTATAAACAGTAAAATCTTTCAAAAATTGTTTGTTTTGGATTGATATTATAGTTCTTTTTGGTTTTTAATTAAAAAATCTACGTGCCGAATTTTCTTATCCAATGTTTGTCGTTGTTGATGGAAAATCAATACCTGGGTTTTCTGTTGGACAATTTACAGCTACAATAAGCTTTACAGGAGGGTTCCCTGTTGCGCTAAAAAAGAGTAAATAAAAATTTTAATAATTTATAATAATTAACATAAATAATAAAATTTAAACAATGAAAAATAGATATGAATTTAGCATAATTGGTTCACTCTTTATTTTAGTAGCTTTTTGTCAATGTGAAAGTAGTAGCACTTCTACAACCAATAATAACAATGATACTATAGTTCAAGCAGAGAATACTGCAGAATCAAAAAGTAAAGAGCAAATTATAGCTGATGGACTGACAGATGCTGCGAAAGTAATTACTCCATTGATAGAAAAAGGTATAGAAAATAAAAGGTATAAAGATAGTTTACGAGCAGTTAATAAAGAAAGTTTTTGGGTATATAAAATAGGCGTTCCTTTTAATGATGCTCAGCTATTGTCGGAAGCATATGAAAAAGTGAAAGATATAGAGAATATTGCTGTTTTTGATAATTCTGGAGAGTATTCGTTGATTTGTATTGGTGTATCAAAGGAGCAATTAGAAGATGACAAAGGTGCTTTTAAAGCAAAGCTGATCGAAGTAGGAATAAATAATAATAAAGTAGAAATTATTAATCTTGCCGAAAAGTGCGGAAAAAAAGGACATGTTATATATGAACAAAGCAGAAAGCTAAAAAGAGTAAATAAATATATGCCTTGTTATAAATGTAATTAATGAAAAATAAACATGGAAATATCAGAAGTTAAGCACGGGCATGGTCTATTCCAACCAGGTTCAGTCAGGGTAGTTGATTATGATAGAGTTAATAACAACATTTTAATTCGTGGAAGTTCCGCATTTGGAGCTATGAATTTTCCAACCTCAAATGTAAAGGCACTTATAACAGCCATTCAGGATGATATAAATTTTAAAAGTACTGGAGTCACACTCAACAATCCTATGATTATAGATTTTTGTCTGATTGGATATGGGAGTCATAAAGATGAAAAAATTGTCAAGGCGGAGATAAAATGGTTCACTGGAACCGCTCCAACAAGTATGCCTCCGGGTAATGGAGGATTATACCCTTTTTATTTTCATTCGAAAGCTCATTTGAATCCCAATACGATGATTTTTTGGCCAGTTCAATCTATTGGTGGTCTACCACCAGATAAAGTAAGTGGGAGGTGGCAAGTTTTGCCAACTCCTTCTATTGAGCCAGGTTCTGGAAATTGTAATTTTGCCGGTCTTATTCCTGCGATACACAACGTATTAGTTAATAAAATAGGTGCGATTCCCCTTCTTCCCAAAAATATAAAGTCGATACAGAATGCTGTTATTTATGTTCACTGTGATTCTGGTGTTAACAGAACAGGTGCAGCAGTTGTATCCTATTTGATGAAATACGGCTCAAATCTATCAGCACTGAATTTATCTCGTAGAACTCAAGGAGGTTGTTATTCTTTACAGCAAGCCCAAATTGCTGCAAATTTAGCTCATCCAAGTGATGATACAAATCCTCCCGGTGGCTCAGATATACCTGTTGCCTCCGCATTTTGTAATTACGAAATAAATCCTGATAAAAATAAATTTGATGCTTTACAACAAAATTGTGTTCCATTAAAAAATACAATCTGGCCTTAAGGATAAGTGATAGTATTCTATAAATTGTCAACATAATATGTGGAAATTTCACTCACTCAGACCCCCCCACTTGACCGCTAAAAATTGACCCTTTGCATTTTCCTTTCCACCCCTCTTGAAAATGCTCTAAATATTACCTTTCAACCTAAAATCATCCAAAATTATGAGGGGTCTGGATATTCCGAAAAGAAGGGGTCTGAGTGAGCGAAATTTCCAATATTTTACTAAATTGCAAAATATTACACAAAATGAAAGAAACAACAGATTATACAGATAATATTATGGACATTGTTCTGTCTTGTAGAAAGCTGAATGCGAAAATAGGAGCAAGGCAGCGACATTTTTATTCGGATAAGAACAACATTAGAGTACAACTTTCAGGAAATGCCGAATTAACTATTCCAGTTTTAATTGCTGAAAATGGTGCTAGCCAAATTACCAACGAGGCTTTAAATTCCATTTTGTCTACTTATCACTTTAAATTGAAATAGTGTAAGCCATTGGAAACTCAAATTCTTTCTTTTACTAAATATTATATCCAGACTAAGCTGCTTTAATTATTTTTGCAATAATACTTAAGAGGTGTTCAATTTCATTCCCAGTGCCCACCCT
>CAYWAV010000105.1:0-12063 GCA_964456225.1 uncultured Chitinophaga sp.
GGAGCCAAGTCGGCTAACTTTCCTTCTTTCACTTTTTTATATACCGTATCAATTAAAATACAAGGAACAGGATTGGTTGTGTGAGCTGTATTTGGAGAGCCATCAGGATTAATCATGTAATCTGAATTTCCGTGATCGGCTATGATGATGAATGAATATCCGTTTTCAATTCCTGTTTCTACAATTCTTTTTGTACAAGCGTCCACTGTTTCAACAGCTTTTATTACTGCATTGTAATCACCAGTATGTCCAACCATGTCGGCATTCGCAAAGTTTAAACAAATAAAGTCGGGCCCTCCTTTTTTCAATTCAGGCAAAAGAGCATCTGTTAGTTCAACTGCACTCATTTCTGGTTGTAAATCGTAAGTAGCCACTTTTGGTGAAGGTGCCATGATTCTTTTTTCTCCAACAAATTCTTTTTCTCTTCCACCTGAAAAGAAGAAAGTAACGTGAGGATATTTTTCCGTCTCCGCAATTCTAAGTTGTGTTTTGCCAGCGCGCTCCAATACTTCGCCCAAGGTATTTACTAAATTATCTTTATCATAAAGGATGTGAACATTTTTAAAAGTCGCATCGTAATTTGTCATAGTCACATAATAGAGTGGAAGTGTTTTCATTCCCTGCTCCGGCATATCCTTTTGAGTCAATACTTGTGTAATTTCTCTGCAACGATCGGTACGGAAATTAAAACAAATCACCACATCATTCTCTTTTATTGTTCCAATAGGATTTCCGGATGCATCTGTATTTACAATTGGTTTTATAAATTCATCGGTAATCCCTTCAGCATACGATTCTTCAATTGCTGAAATAATATTTTGTGTTTTTTTGCCTTCTCCTTTTACTAATAAATCATAAGCAAGTTTAACACGCTCCCAACGTTTATCTCTATCCATCGCATAGTATCTTCCAATTATTGATGCTATTCTTGCGGAGCCAACTCCCTCTTCTTTGGAGAGGGTTGAGCTGAGGTCTTTGAGGTTCAAATGGGATTCCAAATTTTTCAAATATCCTAATCCGCTTTTAGGATCCGTATCTCTGCCATCAGTAAAAGCATGAATAAATACATTGGACAATCCTTTTGCTTTTGCTAAATCACATAAATGATGCAAATGTGCTTGTGAAGAATGTACACCACCTTCGGAAACCAATCCAATAAAATGAACGGCTTTGTTGTTCTTTTTCGCGTAATCAAATGCTTTTGCTAATTCAACATTTGTATCAATTGTTTTTTCGCGAACAGCTTTATTGATAAGAGCAAAATCTTGATAAACAATTCTACCAGCACCAATGTTGAGATGCCCTACTTCTGAGTTCCCCATTTGTCCAATTGGCAAACCAACATCTTCGCCTGAAGTACGCAAGGTACTGTGAGGATATTTTTTATATAAACTATCTACAAACGGAGTGTTGGCATTTGCAATGGCATCGGATTTAGATCCATCACCAATTCCCCAACCATCTAATATTATTAATGCTACTTTTTTCATGTTACTTTATTTTCTAACTGTCATCCCGTGCCCCGACACGGGATCTCTCTGTTGTGGGTGCGACTCCTCATTATGAGATCCCATGTCGGGGCACGAGATGACGTTTAGTTGCGCGAGTTTCACTCGCGACTAAACGTCACCTCAAACACACTTCCTTTCGGAGCGTTATCTTTTACTACAATTACTCCGTTATGTTCTTCAACTAAATACTTTGTTATAAATAAACCCAAGCCTGTTCCTTTTGTTTTTCTTACTTCTTCATTTCCTACTCGATAAAATTTTTGAAAAACACTTTCTTTTTCTTCGTTTGAAATCCCTTCACCTTGATCAGCCACACTTAAAATTATTTTATCATTTTGTTTTTTTAAAGAAATAGTGATGGTGGAAGTTGCTGGAGAATACTTTACAGCATTTTCAAATAAATTTAAAATTATAGAAGGAAAACTTGTTCTGTCGATTTTCATTTTAATATTGGGTTCAATATTTAAAACTACTTTTTGAGAGTAGTTAAAAAGATTAATCGTTTGATTCATGCCTTCAGTAATGTATTCCGAAATATTGTATTCTTCCTTGTTTAGAGCAAAAACACTGTTTTCGATTTTTGCAGCAACTAAAATGTTTTCCACTAAATTATTTAATCGTTCGGTATCACTAATTGCGTTAGCGATAATTTCTTTTTGTTTGGTGCGATCCAATTCATGCTTTTGCAAAGTTTGCAATTGCAGTTTTGTAGAAGCGATTGGAGATTTTAATTCGTGTGTAACGGATAGTATGAAGTTTTTCTGTTGTTGAGCCAGTGCTGCTTCTTTCTTTAAGGTCTTGCGAATTTGATATCCTCCCAAAAGTAATAGGAATACAAATACAGCTCCTTCGCTTGAAATCATTAACCAGCGTTTGTGTAATCTTTCATTCAATTCATTGCCCCTCAAAATAATTTCTTCTGGACTTTCTTCCTTTAAAAGATTGATTTCTGTTTTTAAACGAACATTCTCAGTATTGAGCTGAAACATCGAATAGGTCCACCACGAAAACTGTAGAAATACATAAACCAACAAAATGTAAAACCAAAACAAAGGTTTTGATTTTTTAGGTGTGGAATTCATAGTGCAAAGGTAAGAAAAAAGCTTAATACAACTGAACCAGGGCTTTCTTGGTGATACAGTCTGCGAAATACCAATCCCTGCTTGTTTTCGAGAATTCAATGTTTTCGAAAGCCACAAAAAAATAGACTATTTAAATAGAGGAGTTGATATTTGAACAAAAGTTTCGCATTAAACATCAAAAAACAATTTTACAATTATCTAACAATCAGAATTAGACTAACGGTATGATAAATTAACATATCAATTTTTCTTCTCCACATTGGTTTTTAAAGTAAAACTTTCAAACTTATTAAACTCGATGTTAAGAATTATTTTCGCTATTAGTTTATAAAGTTGATTTGGATTTCACTCAATCATAATATGCTTTTTATTTGTTATTAATGACAATGTTTCATTTTTGCATCGAATAAAAAATTATTTACAACAATAATTAATATTAGAAATTAAAATAATTTATCTAAAACAATATGAAAAAAATTACTTTATTCTTAGGCTTCTTATTTGTGTCTACAGTTATTCAGGCACAAAATGGATTAGAGGATATCATTGTAGAAAAATATTACATCACTGATGCGAATGATGCAACAGCTGATTTAACAGATGGCGTTTTGCCTGTTGGTTCTACAACATATAGAATTTACGTAGACATGCTTCCTGGTTATAAATTTCAAGCTGCTTTTGGTGTTCCCACACATGAATTAAAAATTGCGACAACCACACTTTTTTTTAATAACGAAGATAGAGGTGCAACAACACCAACGTATACAAAAACACATGCAAAAGGAAATACAGTAATGTTGGATTCATGGTTATCAGTTGGCGCTGCTTGTGTTGGTAATTTTGGAGTTCTTAAAACAGAAGATGACGGTGTTCTTACTGTTGTTAACAATGATGGACTTTTACAAAATACAAATCCTTTAGCAGGTATTCCATTAACTACAGAAGATGGTCTTATGCTTGGATCACCTCAAGCGGTAACTACAGTTGGTATTACAACCGAAATTGCAATGTTTGATAATCAAAATGATGGAACAAATGGTCCGGTGTTTTCTACATTTAATGGATCTTGGGCTTCTCTTATCGGGTCAACAGGGTTTGATCCAGTTTTAAATCAAGTTTTAATTGCACAAATTACTACGAATGGTGTTTTTTCATTTGAATTGAATATTCAGATTGGAACACCTACTGGTGGAGTTGAACAATACGTAGCTTTAAGTCCTACTGGAGCCGAAATTCAAATACCAAGTCTTATTTACCCCGATTTAACAACAAGTGTAAATGATTTGGCACAAGCTAATGCTTTTGTAAATATTTACCCTAATCCTGCTAAAGATTTATTGTGGATAGACATTTCGAATTCGAAAAGCACCAATAACAATTATTCTATCTATGATGCCAAAGGAAGTTTGTTGGCTCAAAAAAAATTAGAAGAAATTTCACATAAGTTTAATGATAGTGTTGATATTTCATCATTTCCACAAGGATTGTATTTTGTTGTGGTATCATTGGATGGAGTGGTCACTTCTAAAAAAATAGTTATAAATTAATTTCGCTCTCTTTTTTTGTAGCATTTAAATGAAAAAAACACTTTTAGTATTGTTAGTAAATTTCATTTTATGTTCTTTTTCTTACTCCCAAGGAACAATTAGAGGAAAGGTTACCGATGAAAATGGTGAAACACTTATTGGTGTTACCATTGTTCTTAAGACAGATATGTCGAAAGGAACCACTACCGATTTAGATGGAAATTACACATTAAAAATAGCTACGGCAGCACCGCAGGTGTTAGTAATTTCCTATGTTAGTTTCCAAACAATCGAAGAAACAGTAAATCCTCTAAATGATGAAATTTTGATAAAAAATTTCGTTCTTCCTTCGGCAGCAAAATCCCTCGTTGAAGTTGAAGTGGTTTCCAAACAGATAAAAGCAAAGGAGTACTATATGGAAAACATAAAGAAGAAATCGGCAACTACGATTGATTATGTTTCTTCTGAAACGATGAAAAAAACAGGGGACAATAATGTCACTGCTGCAATTGCTCGTGTATCTGGCGTTTCAACAAATGGTAGTTTTATTACAGTTCGGGGAATAGGAGATCGTTATGTAAAAACAACTATTAATGGTGCACAAATTCCTACACTTGACCCTTTTACAAATAATATTAAGTTAGATTTATTTCCTGCCAGCTTGGTGGATAACATTGTAATAACAAAAACGGCAAGTCCTGATTTGCCTGGCGATTGGACAGCAGCTTATATTTCTGTTGACACAAAAGATTACCCAGAAGAAATGTCTGTAAATATTGAAACAACAATTGGATACAATAATCAAACAAGTTTTAAAAATGTTTTGGCAAATCAGACCAGTTCAACTGATTGGCTCGGCTATGACAAAAATTTTCGTGATCGAGATCATAATTCTTTTGTAAATGTGAACGTACAGCCAACCCAATATCAAGAACTTGTAGCTTTAGGTTTATCAGATTTTTATAAATCAATGGGTGTAACACAAAGTTGGGGCGAAGGGACTACTGCTGGCGAGACGTACTTCAAATTAGGATTGGTGGAATTAGGCCTTTTGGAACCTGCATTGTTTAACGATCCAATAGCCGTAACCAATGCAAAAAATGCTTATTTGAATGGGCCTTATAAAGATAATGCTTATCGAATAATAAATGCAAATGCTGCAAAATCAGGAAAATCTTTTCCCAACAATTGGAATACATTTTCCAAAAGGGCTCCTTTAAATTTTTCTCAAAGTTTTAGTGTAGGGAATCAGGAAAAACTTTTTAACCGCACAATTGGATTTATTGCCGGGTTCCGTTACGGCAGCTCTATCCAATACGATCCACACTCAATTTCTCAAAGAACTATTTTAACTGATTTAGATAGTGATGGCAATCCTTTAACGGATCAACGTATTAACCAACAATTTGTAAAGTACACAAATGGTTGGAGTGCATTAATTAATGTGGCTTATAAATATAGTTTAAACCATAGCATATCACTTTTGTTTATGCCAAATTTTACCGGAATAAATAATATCAGAGACGGTGTGGATGAGAATGAAAATTTTATTTACTACTACACATTTACAAAAAGTCAATTTTATGAACAACGCAAGCAAATGGTTTACCAACTTAAGTCAGAGCATTATTTTCCTCGACCGAAATTGAAAATTGATCTACAATCTTCATATAGCAGGGGAAAAAGTAGCGCTCCTGATTTTAAAAATTTGGAATACTATGCAGATAGAGATTTAGCATATCAGTTTGATAAAACATTGGGCTCCGTTAGACGTGATTATAGATATTTATCTGAAAATATTTTTGATTCAAAGTTGTTTGCTGAAATTCCCATTAGTGAGAAAGCAGGTTTGGCAAGAAAAATAAAATTTGGAGGCGCCTATCAAAACATTAATAAAAAATTTGATCAATATGATTATTTTTTAAAACTAAACAATGGAGCTTTGTATGAAATTCCTAACAATGATTTAGATCAATATTTTTCAATTGATAAGTTTGATATTCAGACAAATTCTTTAAATGGAAATCATCAAAGCATCGATTTGTACTACGAACGATTCGATGGTCCATCCAATCATACAATCGGACATAGCAACATAACTGCCGCTTTTGTTTTGCTCGACTACACACTTTTTCCTACTTTGCGTGTTTCTGGAGGTGTTCGAGCTGAAAAAACAGAAATATTTACAGATGTTTTTCTGTACGATTCACTGGGATATGGAAGGAATGATCCAAGAAGAAGACCTCAAGGGGAATCATTTGTTGTTAACCCTGGATCAATAAATAAAGTTAATTATTTGCCAAGCATTAATATTATCTACAAACTTAAAAAGAGTGAATTCGCACCAATAAATTTAAGATTAAACTTTAGTCAAACGATTGCTCGTCCAAGTATCAGAGAGTATTCAGAAACAATAGTAAGAGACTATGAATTAAATGCCGATGTTTTTGGAAATGCTGATTTAAAGATGGTAGAAATAAATAATTATGATTTGCGATTGGAATCATTTTTTAAATCCGGAGAAAACGTATCAATAAGCTTTTTTTATAAGGATTTTAAGAATCATATTGAGCAAGTAAGCTCTAACATTGGATTTACATGGACAAATGCTGAAAAATCAAGAGTGCTGGGAGTTGAGTTGGAAGGCAAAAAGAAAATTACCAAACGATTAGAATTCAGAGCAAATGTTTCGTTTGTAGATTCCCGTTCAGAAATTATTGAAAAACAATTGAGTGTTTCTAATGGAGTTAGAACTTGGTACCCAACGGATACTGTTACGCGAAAAATGTTTGGTCAAGCTCCTTTCGTAATAAATGGAATTCTTAGTTATTCACTTGATAGTATTGGACTAGTAACAACACTTAGTTATAATGTTCAAGGTGCAAGACTTGTATTAACATCAACAGATGGCGCTCCCGATGTGTATGAGATGCCACGTCATTTATTAGATTTTAAAGTATCTAAAAAAGTTGGAAAGCATTTCAATATTAGTCTTACAATTAGAGATATTTTAAATTCTCCAATTAAAAGATCATATAAATATGATGAGGGTTATCTGTTGGATTTTGACAGTTACCGTTATGGAACAAGTTTTATTTTAGGAATTTCATATAAATTATAAAAGTTAAATTGTTTTGCCAATGAAATTAACTTATTTGATAGTAGTATCTTTTTTCTTTTTTTCTTTTTCACTCCAGGCGCAAATTGAAAAGGTGATTGTGGAAAAGTACTACATTTCAGATTCTATAGACGAAACGGACACGACTGGCAGTGTGCTTCCAGCTGGTTCTATAACCTATAGAATATATATTGATTTAATGTCTGGTTCAAAAATTAAAAAAATATATGGTGATGTTAATCATCCTTTAAGAATTTCAAGTACTACTACTTTTTTTAATAACACGGTTGATGGACAGAGTTTCGCAAAAGATTTTAGCAAGAATAGATATTTAGAAAATACTGTTGCATTAGATACTTGGCTTACTTTAGGGCAAACAACCAAAGTTGCTGCAAAAACATATTTTGGAATTTTAAAAGATCAAGATACGGATGGCTCATTCATTGGAGGCGTAAACAATGATGGTGGGAGTGCTGCAATTTCTTCAGGGTTAATGACAAATAACAATCTGCTTGCAGGAATTCCGTTAACTTCAGCAGATGGAATGGATACACTGATGGTTATTCCAACATCATGGGCAAATTATGGAATTGTTGATTTGGTCTCTGGTATTGATTCTACCATTTTTGGTTCAGTTGTGCTAGATTCACAATTTGTTAGTTACGATGCGGGGCTTCAATGTTCAGGTGCAATGGGTGTAATTCCAGATAGTAATCAAGTATTGGTTGCTCAACTTACAACTACTGGTGATATTTCATTCGAACTTAATTTAGAAGTAGAACAATTTGATGGAGTAAATACTACCGTTGTAAAATATGTAGCGAATGATAGTATACTTTTGTCAGATGAATTAATTAGTCCGTTTTTAACTTATCCTCCTTTATGCGGATGTCTGGATCCTGATTATTTGGAATATAGTAACAGTTATTCCTGTGCAAATAATAGCTTGTGTAATACATTAATAGTATTTGGTTGTATGGATACGTTAGCTTGCAATTATAATGCTTCCGCAAATTTTAATTTGCAAACTGTTTGCTGTTATATTGGATATTGTAATGATTTGGATATTGCAGTTGTTTGCCCTTCTTTACCAGTTGAAGAATCTTTTAATGACATAGCTCTTGAGATTTATCCCAATCCAACGCAAAGCTTACTTACGTTGGATGTTTCTTCAAATATAGAAAGTGATGCAAAGTATACAATTTATGATTCATTTGGCAGAATGGTGAAAGCAGGGGAAGTGCCAATTGATACTACTTATACACTAGATGTTAGGGATTTAGCAAATGGATTATATTTGATTCGCGTATCCGTTGATGATATTTTCTCAGGAAAATATTTTATTAAAACTAATTAATGCACTATAGTTATGCATACAAAAATGAAGCCTATGTTTAATGAAATAATAGATATGTTGGTAAAATCGATTTATTCATTTGTGGTTTTTGTTTTTATTATGACCTTCTTAACCTGCTGTAAGAAAAAAGAAGAAGCGCTTCCTGTCAAGGAAACTGGCATAGTAACGGATATTGAGAACAACACTTACAAAACGATAAAAATTGGTAATCAATGGTGGATGGCAGAAAATTTAAAAGTGACAAAATTTAGAAATGGTGTATCTATAGCTCAAAATCAAAATGCTGGGGATTGGCAAAGTGTTAGTTCATCATCATATTGTATTTATGATAATAACACCACTGCACCAGGATTATTATATAATTTTTATGTTGTAGTCGATACAAATATTGTTGCACCTATTGGTTGGCATGTTCCTTCTGATGAAGAATGGAAAATACTAGAGAAAAATTTAGGAATGAGTTCGTCAGAAGCAGATAAAGTAAGTTGGAGAGGAAATGATGAAGGAGAAAAATTAAAGATTGAAGCACCGCAAGGTTGGACAACTTATGGAGATGTTTGGGCTACAAATGAAAGTGGATTTATGGCTCTTGCTGGAAGCTGTAGACTTTTTAATGGAACATGGGGTAGTCCTGGTTTATTTGCAACTGGGTTTTGGTGGACGTCTACTTCAGCTAGTAATGATGGCTGGTATCGATATTTAGATTATAAAAAAACAAATGTGTTTAGATTTTACGCACCTAAAAATTATGGATTTAGCATTCGTTGCGTAAAAGACTAATAAATCGCATTGCATTACTTCTTTTTGTTTCAATTCTCTTGAAGTAATTTATTGTTTCAAATATTTTCATGCATTTATCTGTGCGAGAACAAATATTCTCTTGAATAATTTCTTCAAAAATTTCAGCATAAATATTATTTTATGGTTTGTTAACATTTCAGTCGCTCTTGAACTGTCAATAAAATTAGACATTTATGGCGTTTCGTGTTCTTTAGTAACCCGTTTAGGAATTTTTATTTAACGTAGAGATAAATTTTTATTTTAAAATTTTCATTCTCGTGTTAAATGTATTTTTTATTTACTGATTATCAATAACCTAAAAGTTAGACACATATAATAATTTGATAAGTATATATTTCTCCCTTGCTGAATTAATCACACAATATTTGCATCGTCAATTTAATCAATCATTTTTAAACCAACTAAAACAAAAAACAAAAAACAAAAAATGAAAACAAAAAAAACAATTTCAAAATTAGTTGCTACAGCAGCGGTTGCTGTTGCTTCTATTGCGCCAAGTTTTGCTCAGTCAAACCTAGGTGAATCTTGCGGGTGTCCAGCTGTGGCATCTAGACCAACCGTTCTATTGTCAACATTAACAAATGTTGCAACAGGTGAATTACTTGCTTCAAGTACTATTTTAACTTGCGACAAAACTTGGATCTTAGATGACAAAGTTTATGTAGGCGATGGAAAATCTTTAACAATTAATCCAGGAACAGTTATTAAAGGAAGATTTGTAGCTTCTGGTGTAAATGCAAATGCACTTATTGTTGCTAAAGGCGGAAAAATTTTCGCTAATGGAACAGAAGCTTGTCAAATTGTTTTTACTGCTGAAGCAGATCCAATGGATGGAACTTATGGAATCCTTAACAAAGGTCAATGGGGTGGTGTTGTAATGTTAGGAAAAGCAACTAATAACTTAACTACTGCTAATACACTTTCTACAGGTGTAAACGGTGTTGGTTTCATTGAAGGATATCTAAGTAGTGAGCCGTTAAACCAATTTGGTATGCCGGTTGGATCTACTGATGATAATGATAATTCAGGAGTTATGACGTATGTTTCAATTCGTCATGCTGGTGCTATTGTTGGTACTGCTAACGAATTAAATGGTCTTACTTTAGGTTCTGTTGGTAGAGGTACTACTTTACACCACATCGAAATCGTTTCCAACTTAGATGATGGAATCGAATTTTTTGGTGGTACAGTTGATTTAAAATATGCTTCTGTATTATTTAATGATGATGATGGATTTGATTGGGATTTAGGATGGTCAGGAAGAGGTCAATTCTGGGCTGTTGTTAAAACAGATCAAGGTACTGCAGCAGGTGGAGATAATGGTTTTGAAAGTGATGGTGATGATAATAAAATCAACGCTTCTCTGCAATCAAATCCACAAATTTACAATGCTACTTTTATTGGGTCTAACAACATCAACGGAAATCTTACTCAAAAAGGAGTTGGACTAATGGCAAAAGAACAAACTTTAGGAACAATCCGTAGTTCTGTCTTGGCTAACTATAAAGTTGGAGCTGACTTTAAAAATGATGGAACTCGTCCAGGTAACGATGCTTACGACAACTGGATTGCTGGTACATTAAAAGTGGAGTGTAACACATTTATTGGTAACACTGCTTTGTTACATGTAAATGGAGTAGTTGCTGCTGCAGGTGGTGCTGACGAAACTAAATTTTTCACTGATGGAAATATTACTGCTGCATCAGTTGCGGGATTTGATTTTCTTCATACAATGAACACATCTACAAATGCTGTTTCTGATACTTATGATGCAAGCCCAAATCCAGCTTTAGTATCTACTTGTACTCCTCCGGCTGATGGTTTCTTTACATCAACAAATTACCGTGGTGCTTTTGAAGCAGGTAAAAAATCTTGGTTATCTAACTGGTCTATTAATGCTTTATATGATACTGAAAATGGGTTGGTTCCTTGTCCTACTGACATCAACGGTGATGGTAGTACAAACAATATTGACTTCTTACAATTATTAGGTCAATTCAACCAATCTTGCGATTAATTTAAAAACATCTACTCTCAAACAACTAAAAAATAGTAACACAAACAAACCACAAAAAAATTAAAAAATGAAAACAAAAAAAATCTTGTTGGGCTTTGGTCTTGCCTTACTTGGTACTTTCGCCCACGCACAAGGGTTAGAAAATGTCATTGTAGAAAAGTACTACGTCTCCAATGCAGCTGATGCTGCGGGAACAATCGGAACTCTACCAGTAGGTTCTGTGACTTATAGAATTTATGCAGATATGTTGCCTGGTTACAAATTCCAAGCACTTTATGGTGTGCCTGCTCACACATTACAAATTACTTCTACCACCACTTTTTTTAATAATGAAGACAGAGGTGCAACTACATCAAATGCAGTTCCTTCTGCACAGTTGAAAAACAACTCGGTAGCATTGGACTCTTGGTTTTCTACCGGAGCTGCTGCACCAGGACAAATGGGTGTTCTTAAAACAGAAGACAATGGTCTTGCTAATCTTTTGCCAATTGTATCTAACCCAATGTTAAAAAATGTGGATCCAACTGCTGGAATCGCATTAAGCGTTCAAGATGGTATTATTACAGGAACGCCTGAAGCTGTTTCATTTGTTGGACTTTCAACAGAGCTTGATGTATTTGATGCATTAAGTCAAGTAGGCGGTTCATTTGT
>CAYWAV010000106.1:0-11944 GCA_964456225.1 uncultured Chitinophaga sp.
GCACATTTGTCCGCTGTACGTGTTAAAAAAACAATTGCACCTTCTGCTTCTAGTTTTTCCTTTAGAAGAATTGCTGTTGCATACGTTAGCATTCCTTCTGCAATTTCAATGGAATCTGTAATTCCGTTGATGCTATCTCCTTTGATAATGATGTGCTTTTTTTCCAAATCACCCATTGTAAAATTGTGGGCAATGTGACCGGGGTCGATGGCTATTTTAAGACCTTCGAATTTTTTTCTTTCGGTGCCAAAAATTCGATCAATGTGTTCACCTCCAACGTGTAACTTTGGAATTTCCGGTTCATATTTGCCGCTTTTATATGTTTCAAAGACATTATCAAAATATGAACTAAAATCACCTTCATATTTTTTCAAATCCTTCCAGCTAATAATAAACTCTGCATTATTATTCGCTTTATCAGCAGGAGAAGTAAACATCTTTATCCCATCCTTATCAATAGAATAAAATCCCGACAACGCTTTTTCCTTATCCAAATAATTCTGAACTTTCTCTGTATGATATTTAATTTTGATCTGCACATCTTCTTGCCCAGAACAAATAGGTGTGATGAATAAAAACAAAATTATAATTGAAAAATTCTTCATTTCTCTGTGAAACTCCTTTTAACTCTGATTACTCCCTGCCTGACGGCAGGCAGGTGTGTTGAAAACTCGTTAAGCTCTAATGCCAATCAAAAATAATCAAATATCCATCCAAATTTTTATGCGTAATTTTGTTTTATGAACATCAAAGGCATACTATTCGATTCGGAATTCAGTTTTAAAACCAGCAGGAGTGGAGGAGCAGGCGGACAAAATGTGAATAAAGTAGCCACAAAAGTGGAATTGGATTTTGATGTTGTTAACTCTGCATTACTTACCGAAGAACAAAAAGCAATCATTTTAAGCAAACTCTATAACAAAGTTACCAAAGACGGAGTTCTTCAGGTTATTTCCCAAACTGAAAGAAATCAACTTGGCAATAAAGAAATCGTTATCAAAAAATTTTATGAGATGGTCCACAAGTGTTTTGTGGTTCAAAAAAAGCGCAGACCAACTAAGCCGAGTAAAGGATCAAAAGAAAGACGATTGACAAGTAAAAAAAGAGATTCGGATATTAAGAAGTTGAGAAAAAAAGATTGGTAAGTACGGGTAACGAATTTTTGCGAATTTACTAATCTATGATTATTTAAAAATTGTTTAGCTTGTTTTTGCTTCGAGCTATTCTCCTCTAGAGAGGGGCTAGGGGTGTGTTGTTGGTTTCATCTTAAAACAATTTACCCTTGTAAACACATATATCATTTCGCAACTATAAACTTTCCTTCGATTTTGTGTTTTCCAATCAAAATATTGAAATGATATATTCCTAAAGGCAGCGTTAGTTTTCCAAGCCCAATTTCATTCGTTTTTAAACCTTCTTGCTTTATAACTTCGGCACCGGATGAATTAAAAACAAAAAAATCAACAGTTTCATTATTGTCGTTACTAAAATATATTTTACTGTTCGATTCTACAGGCATAGGAAACAATGCGTATCCATCTTCTTCTACTTTAACAAACGTGATGGATAAAATTTCCGAAATGCCATTCGTCCCCAAATTGATTCTATAGTAATTTTTCGAATTTGTTATTGGATTCGCATGTGTAAATGTATAACGTTCATTTGCAGTTGAACTTCCACAAACTCCGGGATAATCATAAATGCTAGTGAAATTTATTGAATCACTCGAGTGTTCCACTTGTAATCCCGAACATAAATTTCCGGATTCTATTTCCCAGTTAACAATTATTGAATTTTGAAATCGGTTAACCTCAAACGCTACAAGCATTGGTGGGTTTTGAGCTTTTGTAATAAGAGCACAAAGAAGAAATGTAAGTAAGGCTATTTTTTTTGACATATTAATTAACGTAAATAATTAGTATTTATTGTCCGACTCGTTTCACAAACTCATTCCACAATACTTCATTTGGTGGAGGAGCAATAATTGTAATAGGTTCTTTTTTTACTGGGTGAATAAATTCCACTTTTCGTGCATGCAAATGTATGGATGCATCTTTATTACTTCTGTCGAAACCGTATTTCAAATCACCTTTTATCGGACAACCCATGCTTGAAAGTTGCACGCGTATTTGGTGGTGACGACCTGTTAGCGGTTTGACCTCTATCAAATGATAATTATCGGAGCTGGAAATTAATTCGTACTCCAATTCAGAACGCAAAGCACCAGGTGTTTCTTTTTCAAAACCTTTCGACATATTTTTTGCTTCATTCTTTTTCAAATAATGAATTAAATGCCCCTTGATGTTTTTTGGTTTGTTTTTTACAACAGCCCAATATGTTTTTTGAATTTCTTTGGTCTGAAACATTTGATTCAATCGCGTCAAAGCTTTGCTAGTTTTTGCAAAAAGCACAATGCCACTAACTGGTCTGTCGATACGATGAACTGTTCCCACAAATACTTCTCCAGGCTTGTTGTATTTTTCTTTGATGTATTGTTTAACGAAATCACTCAGAGGAGTATCACCGGTTTTATCGCCTTGCACAATGTCGGAAGGCCGCTTGTTTACGGCAATAATATGATTGTCTTCGTAAAGTACTTCTATGGTTGAGTTCATGCTTTTTTGCCGCGAAGGCGCAAAGACGCGGAGGTTTTATTTTTAATTCTGTTTTTTAGCTCATTCCAATTGCTTCCTTCAGAAGGATTTTTTGCATACGCAGAAAGTTCCTTTTCTAAAAAGTGAATTTGTTCAAGAGATATTTTGTAGTTATTTCTAATACTGCTCATTCTGATTCGGAAAGTCCTTCGATTTCACATCCTTAATATAATTTCCAACGGCTCCTTTTATATCATCGTAAAGATTTAAGTACCTTCTTAAAAATCTAGGATTAAATTCATTGTTCAAGCCAACCATGTCGTGAAAAACAAGTACTTGCCCGTCAACACCACCACCAGCACCAATTCCAATAACAGGGATGGTTACTTTTTTTGCAACTTTTTCAGCCAATTTTGCTGGTATTTTTTCTAATACTATAGCAAAACAACCAGCTTTTTCAAGTGCGACTGCATCTTCTAATAATTTTTTCGCTTCTACTTCTTCTTTTGCACGTACATTATAAGTTCCGAATTTATAAATGCTTTGAGGTGTTAACCCTAAATGTCCCATTACAGGAATGCCTGCTGTAAGAATACGTTGTATCGATTCAGTTACTTCACCACCGCCTTCTAATTTTACTGCATGCGCTCCACTTTCTTTCATAATTCGGATAGCAGTATTCAACGCTTCTTTTGAATTTCCCTGATACGTTCCGAAAGGAAGATCTACAACAATCAATGCTCGGTCAACAGCGCGAACAACAGAAGAAGCATGGTAAATCATTTGATCCAAGGTGATTGGTAAAGTAGTTTCGTGTCCTGCCATTACATTGGATGCCGAGTCGCCAACCAAAATAACATCAATGCCTGCTGCATCCACAATTTTTGCCATTGTAAAATCGTATGCAGTCAACATGGATATTTTTTCACCACCCGTTTTCATTTCTTGTAAAACATTTGTGGTTACTTTTTTAACTTCTTTTTTTTGTTTTGGCATCTTTTTAAAAATTGGTGATTTAGTGATTTGTTGAATTGGAGAATTTTATGATCGGAGTAGCGAATTTATTGTTGTTTAAACAAACTAATAATTCTCCATTTCTCCAATTCACCATTTCTCTAAATGATTTGCAGTAAAATTACAAATTGTTTTCGGGATTCGGTTTAATTCAGCTTTTCTGCCGTTTATTTGCTAAATCCTACCGCCTGAAAAATTGTTGGTTTAAAACCGAATTTATTGATACTTTTGTGTATTAAATCATTAAAAATGAAGTCAGTGAAAAGTATTATTTTCAGCTCAATTTTAGCAGGTACAGTATTGTTATCTGCTTGCAGCACCGATTTGGATGTTATTGGAGATTACAAAGAAACTATTGTGGTGTATGGCTTGCTGGATCAGGCACAAGACACACAATATGTGAAAATCAATAAAGCATTTTTAGGAGCAGGTGATGCATTTGGCTATGCTCAAGTTAAAGATTCTGTTCAATTTGTGAATTCTTTGTCGGTAGAGCTTAGAAGAATTAAAAACGGTGTGCAGGTTGGACCTACTATCCCTTTAATTCCTACAAATAAACCAAAAGATCCAGGTGTTTTCTATTCAACTGATCAGGCAAATGCTATTTATTCGTTTAGCACTGTTGATTATCCTCTTTTTGTGGATAGTGAATATGAATTAACCATCAATAATAACGAAACAGGGAATATTGTAACTGCAAAAACTTCTTTAATTACGGATATTACAGGCTTTACAAACCCTTCTCCGTTAGGATCTACATTTAGTTTTGTTGCTTTTGGGTATGTCCCGAATTACCCCTTTAATGTGGTGTGGACCAGTGCAAAAAACGCAAGATTGTACCAAGTGATTCTTCGTTTAAATTATACAGATTCAACATTGACTGGAAATATAGCCAGAACAATTGAATACACTTTGCCAGTGAAAAGAATGGACAAAATAGATTTTGCTACCACTGTTACTCAAGAGATGAAAGGACGCGATTTTTACCAGTATTTAGGGGGCGCATTAACAGGTTACTCAGGCTTGGTTAAACGTGTTGCAGGCAAAGTCGATTTATTTCTGGTAGCTGGTTCTGACGAGCTAAGCACTTTTATTGATGTAAATAAACCTTCTACAGGCATTATTCAAGAACGCCCCGAGTATACCAATATTAACAATGGTTTGGGTTTGTTTTCTTCTCGTTTAAACAGAGCACCAGCATCTCGCTTTTTAGACAATACTTCATGGGATTCATTGGCTTGTGGACAATACACAAAACACCTTAAGTTTGTGAATGCCATTGGCACTCACCCTTGTTTTTGATACAATACTAAATAATTTAAATTATTTTTTACTTAGTATTGTACATGCCGACAGAGAAGCTGTTAGAGTCCAATGGACTATTACAGATTCCGTATCGGTGTAAAACTGCCTCTTTGTCATAATATTTAGTGCCTTTCATAAGAAGGGCACTTTTTTTATGTCATAATTTCCCCTTATTCCCATTGGCATAATGATTGAAAAAGGTTTGTCGTTAAATTTAAAATCTAAATAATATGAGTAAAATAATTGGTATCGACTTAGGAACAACAAATTCATGTGTTTCGGTTATGGAGGGAAATGAGCCTGTTGTAATTCCAAACAGCGAAGGTAAACGTACTACTCCTTCAATAGTAGCGTTTGTTGAAAACGGTGAAATTAAAGTTGGTGATCCAGCAAAACGACAAGCAATCACAAACCCAACTAAAACGATTGGTTCTATCAAACGTTTTATGGGACATACTTTTGATGAAGTAACCAAAGAAGCGGCTCGCGTTCCTTATAAAGTAGTAAAAGGTGATAATAATACACCTCGTGTTGAAATTGGAGACAGAAAATATACTGCTCAGGAAATTTCTGCAATGATTCTTCAGAAAATGAAAAAAACTGCTGAAGACTATTTAGGACACGAAGTAACAGAAGCTGTTATTACAGTTCCTGCATATTTTAATGATTCTCAACGTCAAGCTACAAAAGAAGCAGGTGAAATTGCAGGCTTAAAAGTAAAACGTATCATCAACGAACCCACCGCAGCTGCACTAGCTTACGGACTTGATAAAAGAGGTAAGGAAATGAAAATTGTGGTGTTTGATTGTGGTGGTGGTACACATGACGTTTCTGTTCTTGAATTAGGTGATGGAGTTTTCGAAGTAAAATCTACCGATGGTGATACACACTTAGGTGGTGACGATTTCGATCATAAAATTATTGATTGGTTGGTAACTGAATTCAAATCAGAAAATGGTGGATTGGATTTAACAAAAGATCCAATGGCTTTACAACGTTTGAAAGAAGCTGCTGAAAAAGCAAAAATTGAATTGTCGAGTACGGCTACAACTGAAATTAACTTGCCTTACATTATGCCAGTTGATGGTATTCCAAAACATTTGGTACGTACTTTAACAAAAGCAAAATTTGAGCAATTGGTAGACGATTTAATTAAACGTACAATCGAACCTTGTAAATCAGCATTAAAAAATGCAGGATTGAGTGTTGGTGATATTGATGAAATTATTTTAGTTGGTGGTTCAACTCGTATCCCTGCTGTTGTGGATGCAGTACAAAAATTCTTTGGTAAAGCGCCTTCTAAAGGTGTTAACCCCGATGAAGTGGTTGCAATTGGTGCAGCCATTCAAGGTGGTGTATTAACTGGAGAAGTAAAAGATGTATTGTTGTTGGATGTTACTCCACTTTCTTTAGGGATTGAAACAATGGGTGGCGTGTTCACTAAATTAATTGAATCGAATACAACCATTCCTACAAAAAAATCAGAAACTTTTTCTACTGCAAGCGATAATCAACCTTCTGTACAAATTGTTGTATACCAAGGTGAACGTGCAATGGCAAGAGATAACCGTAAGTTAGGCGAATTTAACTTAGATGGAATTCCACCAGCACCACGCGGTGTACCGCAAGTAGAAGTAACTTTTGATATTGATGCAAACGGGATTTTGCAAGTGTCTGCAAAAGATAAAGCAACTGGTAAATCTCACAACATTCGTATTGAAGCAAAATCAGGATTGAGTGATGAAGAAATTAAACGCATGAAAGCGGATGCTGATGCAAAAGATGAAGCAGATAAAAAAGCAAAAGAAGAAACCGAAAAAGTAAATGCTGCCGACTCAATGATTTTTCAAACAGAAAAACAATTGAAAGAATACGGAGAAAAAATTCCAGCTGAGAAAAAAACAGTGATTGAAGAAGCCTTAACAGAATTAAAAACAGCTCACGGCTCCCGCGACATCGCAGCAATTGATTCTTCTTTAGAAAAATTAAATGCAGGATGGCAAGCTGCTTCTCAAGATATGTACGCTGCACAACAAGGTGCAGATACAAACGGACAGGCAAATGCAAATGATGCAGGTCCAGAAGCTAAAGGTGATGGAGAAGTAACAGATGTGGATTTTGAAGAAGTGAAAGACGAAAAAAAGTAACTAAGTAACTAAGTGATTAAGTAATTGGGTGATTAAGTATTGAACCCAATTGTAAAAATTAAAATTTTAGTTTGTGATTAGTATGAAGCGTCCCGCAGAAATGCGGGACGCTTTTTATTTTTAATTTCTAAAGTTTCAAACTTTGGAAAAGGCGGAATGGAGTTTTAATTTTCTAAAAGAGCTGTGTGATCATTGTAAATGATAAAAATGTGAAAAGAGATAAATTAACGATTATTAAATAACATAGAATTAATTCTCAGTATGCATCTTGTCTATGAGAATCTACTTTAACTCTTTCAACTTGTCCGTAAACAACTGTTCTCTTTGTGGATCACTATTGTTTTTAAAATAATAAGCCTGAAATTTTTTGTAATCATTATTCAATTGCTCGTAATTATTGGCGGTTGACAATGTGTCTTTTATATAAGTATCCAAGTATGAAGGAAAGTGAATGTAATGAAAACTTTCGTCAAGCTTTTGGGTGAATTTTTCAATGAGTGCATTGTCATAGCTTATAATCTCCATGTTAATTGTTCCGGATGGCAAATCAATACTTGCTTGTCTGTATGCATCTTCTTTTAAATAGCCAGCGCTGAATGAAAAATTTATTTTTTTACTTTCAATGTATTCGATTGTAGCATGTTTTTCATGGCCAATACGACCGCGCTCTTTAATCTCAGAATGAGCGATCAATGTGTCTGTTAGTCCGAAATATTCCTGACAATAACTAAAATTAGCATAATAGGCAAAACGTGCCTGTGCTCCATATATGATTGCTTTGTAGGGAATATCATTTAAAAATTTATTCAGTTCTTTTCCTCTTTTTACATCCAATGCTGTATTTGAAAAATAGAGGTAACAATATCTTTCATCTGCAATGCCTTCAGGGAAAAGTGGGAACTCTTGTGCATGCTTATCAATACCAATAAATAATTTTGTGCGTATGGAGGTTTCTATTCCGTTCAAGCATAGGATTACAAATAAGGTCAAATTTAAATACTTGAATTTTAGTATTGAAAGGGAATAAAAAATAATGAAATAGATAAAAGGAACGCTAGGAATTATAAAACGGGCATACATAAAATCGCCTCCTACTTTTGCAACAAAAAACACAAGATAAATCAAAACTACACTTGTCGCAGTTAGTAGAGGCGCGTATTCTTTTTGTAAAATAATATTTTTGATGTTACTTTTTCTCAATAATGGTAAAAGTGTAAAGAAGGGAATAAAAATTAGAAAAGAAGTAAAGTGGCATTTGAAATACAGCCAGATATAAAAAAATCCTTGAGCAAATGCAGATTCGTAGCCTAGTTTATCATAATAGGTGTTAGGAAAAATAAATCCGTAGTACGAATAACGCCATAAAAAATAAGGAAGGTAGATAAGCAGTATAAAAAGGTTGAACGTAAAATGATTTTTTATTAATTGAATAAAATTTATTTTGTTTACAATATTTCTGATGAGTAATAGAAAATTCAGAAAAATTAGAATAAGCATAATATCCGGTCGTGTCATTAATCCCAGACAAATAAAAAAGCCTGAGAGAAGAAGTCGTTTGTTGAATTCGTAAGTTGTAAAAAAATAAATGTAAAAAGCAGCACTGAGCAAAAATGTGACAAAAGATACTTCAAGTCCGCTGGTGGCCCAGACATTATAATCGTAATTGAATACCAAGGCAAAGGTGATGAAAGGGAATATGAATTTGTTTTTGATACAGCAAACCTTATAACAGATCACAGAAAAGAGAATCAATGTTCCTGCAGAAAAAGCAATTCCTAGAAATTCAGTAGTAGCTTCTGCATCAAATTTTAATGCTGTAAAAAGAGAAATAAGCATTAGCCATAAAAAATCGGTATACCCTTCAACCCTTTCTTCAATATTGTATACAAGCCCATGACCTTCATTGAAATGCTTTACATATCTCAAAGCTATGAATATGTCATCACCCAACCATCTCATCTGATAGGATATGAAGATGCTTAACAGTATTCCCGCCCCACATAAAACTATATAGTTTTGTTTCGAATGCTTAAGAGGTGAGTCCATTTTAAAAAAACTAATTGTGAAGTTTTAAATTAAGCATTTCCTCGCTAAAAATTTATTAATAATGTATAAGGCAAAGGAAACATAGGGACAATTCCTCCACTGTGAACAAAAAATTGCACAACTAAAAAATTCACAAATGTCAGTACCAAAACAAATCGTGTAAATTTTTGTGGTTCCCAATACGATCTTAGTTTTTCCGCAGCAATCAAAATTGCAGGGAAGCCCAAACAAAGCATTCTGGTAATGTCAAATGCAATTATTAGTTGCAAAATATCACAAATTATAATGGACGCGATAATTATGAAAAAACTATATTCTTTACTTTTTAATGTTTTATAAAGCACATAAATAGGAAAGAACCAAAAGAGTTTGAATGTAAAAAATAATCCAGCAGGTAAAAGAGGTAACATTTTACTGACTGAAAAAAGTATATTTTTTTGAGAAAAATAAAATCCAAGATCATATTCTACAGGAGTGTGAATGGAAACCCAATAGCGGTATAATAGCAAAGGAAGTATTGAAAGAGAATATGCCACAATGTATTTTGTGATTTTTATTCCTGACTTATCTTTATTGTAATTGGCATAAAGTAACAATCCCGGAAGCATAAACAAACTACTTTCGTGGGTCAGCAATGCTAGAGCGAAAAAAAGCGCACTTAAAAACCATTCTTTGACAAAGGCAAAGGATAAAAAGATAAAAAAATAGAATACGGCATCTGTATAACCTGCGGCTACCAATTGTATGTATATAGTGCCAGAAAAAGCAATAAAACCTGTAAAAAGAATGGAGTCAATAGGAGAGTATTCCTTTTTTCGGTATACCCAATAAACAGCCGAAATAAATAAGAAGGCAAAGAATAAGGGAACTAAGAAGAATAAATCACCTCTTAGAAAAGTGATATAACCAATAAAAGAAGGAAGAATTCTGTAACGTAATGCGTTAGGAGTTGCAAAGTCAAAGGGGTTATTTGAAAGCAAAGAATATTGTAAACCATGATAGCTTGCTTCAAACCTAGGAGTGATATAGATCATATCAAATGCAAATATGATCAAACCAATAATTAGACTAGTAACAACTAACCCTCTCCTGTTTTCAAGTTTTTCACAAAATTCGTTTATTTTTTTTATCATTTTATTCATACTACTTCACCAAATCAATAAACCGTTTCACAAACTCACCTTTATAAAATTTACTTGCAGCAATGTGCGGCCCTTTTATTTCCCAGAATTCTTTTGGAGCAATGGCTTTATCGTAAAGTTCTTTTCCCATGTAAAACGGACAGGTTTCATCTTCGGTGCTGTGGATAATTAATTTTGGAATGGTTACCTTATCAATTTCTTCAATGGCATCATATTTAGTGGGGACCAATAATTTGGTCAACCATTTTGGAGCACCACTTTTTTTACCAACATGAATCGCCATGCGTTCGTGACCTGTAAATGCTCCTTCTACAATCAATGCGTCAATTAATTTTTGTTCCTGGGCTGCAACCACACAAGATAAATGTCCGCCCAAGGATTGTCCGAATAAAATCAATTTTGTATTTTTTACATCCTCTCGTGCCTTTATATAATACAAAGCAGCAATTCCATCTTCCAAAACATTTTCTTGTGATTCTTTTCCTTCTGATTTACCGAATCCTTGATAGTCGAAAGTCATTACCTGAAAACCGGCTTGAATTAATGAGTCGGAGAACTGATATTGATAGGAAATGTTGGCCGCATTTCCATGAAAATGTAAAATAGTTCCAATAATGGGAGTGTTTTTTGGTTTAAAAAACCAGCCATTTAAGTTGTTGCCGTTTGCAGATTTAAAGTTTACCTCTTCTAAAATGTACTTAATTGTATCAGGATAGTACTTAAATTCTTTGTAAGGCACATAAAAGAAAGAGGAAGTGCTGCAGGAGGAAAGGAAAGTAATGAGTATAATGAGAAGGAAAAGGAGTCTATTTAAACGAATTTTACTAAATATCATAGGGTTAAAATTTAATTTGTCTTAGAATGTTAACTTCTCGACTCCGCTCGAAGTGACATTTCTAAGGTCATTTCGAGCGGAGTCGAGAAATTGTCGGTCAAGGACGCCATTTCTCAATATTAGCAATAAATATTTGATTTAGTACTTATTGTCGTATATTTGTTATAGTATTAATTATTAATTTTTAAATTGAATGAAAACAGGTACAGTAAAATTTTTCAATGTTTCTAAAGGTTTTGGTTTTATCACAGTTGATGAAACTAACCAAGAATTGTTTGTTCACGTTACAGGATTGGTTGATCAAATCCGTGATGGTGATAAAGTAACTTTTGAAGAAGCAGAAGGTAAAAAAGGTTTAAATGCAGTAAATGTTAAAAAGGCATAATTGTAAAAAACATTTTTATTAAAAAGGC
Source organism: uncultured Chitinophaga sp. (assembly GCA_964456225.1). Taxonomy (GTDB): domain Bacteria; phylum Bacteroidota; class Bacteroidia; order 2-12-FULL-35-15; family 2-12-FULL-35-15; genus 2-12-FULL-35-15. The sequence goes on from CAYWAV010000106.1 coordinate 11,497, forward strand.
TCCGGGTTTACTACTCGGAGTTTTTTTTGCTTATTCTGTAGGTTTTTTGCCGCAGATTCGCAGATTAAAAGGATAAAAAATATTTATTGCTGATTTGATTGTCTTGAACGTAATTGCGAGGAACGAAGCAGTTTTTTTATAATGCTTTTTTTAGAGATTGCTTCATTCCTCGCAATGACGCTCTATTATATAAGCATTTTAGTTTCATAATAAATTAAATATATTAAGACCATTAATGAAATTTATTTTGCCTGAATATCAATTGTTTAAATAAATAATTATCCTAATTAAAACTATGGTTTACTTTTTGCAAACCTTAAAAATAGATTATAAACTAAAACATTATGAAACTATCTACTCACTACTTATTAGCACTACTAATTTCTATTTTAATTTTTACTGCTTGTAATACTTCACAAAAACTGGTGAATCAAGGGCGATATGATGC
>CAYWAV010000107.1:0-11629 GCA_964456225.1 uncultured Chitinophaga sp.
TAACAGTCAACCCAGTACCTGCCGTAACAGCAGAAGCGAACCAAGTATTTTGTGCTGGGGCAGCAGTGGCCGCCAATACTTTTGTAAGCACTCCAGCTGGTGCGACTTTTTCGTGGACCAACTCAAATCCGGCTATAGGCTTGGCAGGAAGTGGCACAGCTGGTACACCGGCTTTTACAGCTACTAACGCAACAACAGCTCCAATCACAAGTACTATAACAATTACTCCCACTTTGGGAACGTGCGTAGGTCCAACAAGTACTTATACAATAACAGTCAATCCACAACCAACATCAACATTCACTCAGTCACCCAATCAGTGTTTGACGGGCAACTCCTTTACCTTTACCAACACAGCAGCAATGGGTGGTGGTTATACACAAACATGGAATTTTGGAGGCGGAGGTGCAACACCAGCAACATCAACAACAAGCCCTGTTGTTGTGACCTATACAACAGCAGGAACATATACCATAACTCACATTGTAACGGGTCCAGGCGGTTGTACATCTACCAGCACTTCAACGGTAACCATTTTTGCAATGCCGGTTGTAACGGTAAACGACCCAACAATATGTGCGGGTCAAACAGCAACCTTAACAGCAGGTGGAGCATCCACTTATGTATGGAGCGCAGGAGCAACATCCACGGGTGTAACAACAGCATCTGCATCACCAGTAACCACAACAAGTTATACCGTAACAGGAACAAACGTAAATGGTTGTACAGCAACAGATGTAGCCACAGTAACAGTAAATCCATTACCGGTAGTAACGACCGAGCCGAACTTAACATTTTGTGCAGGCGATGCAGTACCGGCAAACACCTTTAACAGTACTCCTGTTGGAGCAACATTCACTTGGACCAACTCTAACACAGCCATTGGCTTAGCAGCCAGTGGTGTTACCAGTACTCCGGGCTTTACGGCAACCAATGCAACAGCAGGACCAATAACAGCAACCATCAGCATTACTCCAACTTTAGCAGGATGTGTAGGAACACCTGTAAACTATACCATTACAGTTAATCCATTGCCAACAGTAACAGCAGAGCCCAATCTTACTTTTTGTCCGGGCGCAGCAGTACCAGCAAATACCTTTGTAAGTGCGCCAGCAGGAGCAACCTTTACATGGACCAACTCAAATCCGGCTATAGGATTAGCAGCAAGTGGAACCACGAGTACACCAGGGTTTACGGCAACCAATGCAACAGGTGGAGTCATTACAGGAACCATTACCATCACTCCAACTTTAGCAGGATGTGTAGGCACGCCAAGTACCTATACAATAACAGTTAATCCAACTCCAGCAGTAACGGTTAACTCTTCCACTATTTGTCCGGGTGGAACAGCAACATTAACAGCAGGCGGGGCAGCAACTTATACTTGGACGGCAGGAGCAACACCAACAGGTGTAACAACAGCAACAGCCTCTCCGGCAACAACTACATCATATACTGTTACAGGAACTTCAGCCACAGGTTGTACAGCAACAGCAGTAGCCACAGTAACAGTTTCTTCTACTTTAGCAATAACGGTTAACTCTCCAACTATTTGTGCTGGAGCAACAGCAACGCTAACAGCAGGTGGAGGAACAAGTTATACTTGGAGTGCAGGAGCAACACCAACAGGAATAAACACAGCAACCGCAACCCCTGCAATTACGACAACCTATACTGTAACAGGCACAACGGCAGGTTGTAGCAATACAGCAGTTGCTACAGTAACGATAACACCATTGCCTACGGTAGTAGCAGAACCAAACTTAACATTTTGTGCGGGAGCAGCCGTTCCAGCAAACACGTTTGTAAGCGTTCCAGCAGGTGCAACCTTTACATGGACCAACTCAAATCCGGCTATAGGCTTAGTTGGGAGTGGTGTAACAAGCACACCAGGATTCACTGCAACAAATGCAACAGCAGGTCCTATCATAGCAACTATTACTATTACACCAACAAATGGAGTATGCGTGGGCACTTCAAGCACGTATACAATTACAGTTAATCCATTACCAATCACAACAGTTACTTCAGCAACTATTTGTCCTGGAGGAACAGCAACACTTACAGCAGGTGGTGCAACAACTTATTCCTGGACTGCGGGAGTAACGGTAACAGGTGTAACAACAGCCACAGCTTCTCCAGTAACAACAACATCTTATACAGTAACAGGAACATCTTTAGGATGTACCAGTACAGCTGTAGCGACTATCACAGTGGCTTCTGCTTTAACTGTTACAGTGAATTCACCAACAATTTGTAACGGACAAGTAGCAGCATTAACAGCAGGTGGCGCAGCAACTTATACTTGGAGTGCGGGAGCATCTTCAACAGGCGTGAACACAGCAAGTGCATCACCAGTAACAACAACATCCTATACTGTAACAGGAACATCAGCAGGATGTACAGGAACAGCAGTAGCAACAGTAACGGTAAATCCAATACCAACAATAACGGTTAACTCTCCAACCATTTGTGCGGGAGCAACAGCGATATTAACAGGTGCTGGAGCAACTGCTTATGCTTGGAGTAATGGATCAGTTACAAATCCAACAAACGTAACACCAGCAACCACAACCTCTTTTACTGTAACAGGAACAACAGCAGGCTGTAGTAATACAGCGGTAGCAACAGTTACAGTTAATCCTATTCCAGTAGTTGCAGTAAACTCTCCAACCATTTGTGCTGGACAAACTGCAAACTTAACAGCATCAGGTGCTACCACTTATACTTGGAGTGCAGGTGCTGTTTCAACAGGAGTTAGTACTGCAAATGCAAATCCAGTAACAACAACATCTTATACCGTAACGGGAACACTTGCAGGTTGTACAGCAACAGCAGTAGCAACGGTAACAGTAAATCCTTTACCAATAGTAACGGTAAATTCACCAACCATTTGTGCAGGACAAACGGCTGCATTAACAGCAGGTGGTGCAACATCTTATACTTGGAGCGGGGGAGCATCTTCAACTGGAGTAAATACGGCAGATGCGGTTCCGGCAACAACAACAACCTACACCGTAACAGGAACAACACTGGGTTGTACCGCAACAGCAATAGCAACGGTAACAGTAAATCCTTTACCGATTGTTACAGTAAATTCTCCAACTATTTGTGCAGGACAAACTGCTGCATTAACTGCAGGAGGTGCTGCAACATATGTTTGGAGTGCAGGTGCAACTTCTACAGGAGTAAACACAGCAAACGCAACACCGGCAACAACAACTTCTTATACTGTAACGGGAACAACGGCAGGCTGTACAGGATCGGCTGTTACAACAGTTACTGTAAATCCTTTACCTATTGTTTCAGTTAACTCGCCAACCATTTGTCCCGGTCAAACAGCTGCATTAACAGCCAGCGGTGCTGCAACATATGTTTGGAGTGCAGGTGCAACTTCAACAGGAGTAAACACTGCGAATGCTTCTCCTGGGGCAACAACATCTTATACCGTTACAGGAACATCCGCAGGATGTACTGGAACAGCAGTAGCCACTGTAACAATCGGTGGTTCAATTTCAGTAACAGTCAACTCTCCAACAATTTGTCCGGGTGGAACAGCCAACTTAACAGCTGCTGGTGGAGCAACCTATGTTTGGAGTGCAGGCGCAACACCAACAGGTGTTAGTACTGCTACAGCATCTCCGGGAGCAACAACAACTTATACCGTAACAGGAACAATGGGTGGATGTACTGGTTCAGCAGTAGCTACAGTTACTGTTTCTGGTGCAATTGCGATTGTAGTTAATTCTCCAACTATTTGTAATGGAACTACAGCAAGCTTAACAGCATCGGGTGCAACTACTTATGTTTGGACTGCAGGTGCTACCTCTACAGGAGTGAACACTGCTGATGCAACCCCAGCTACAACCACTTCTTATACCGTTACAGGAACAACAGGTGGTTGTACAGGAACAGCAGTAGCAACAGTTACTGTTACTCCTTTACCAACTGTAACTGTAACATCGCCTACTATTTGTATTGGAACAAGTGCAACATTAACAGCAGGTGGAGCAACAACCTATACTTGGAGTGCTGGAGCAACATCAACAGGAGCAACTACAGCAACTGCTTCTCCTTTAACAACAACAACGTATACAGTAACAGGAACAGCTTCAGGTTGTACCAACACAGCGGTGTCAACTGTAACGGTAACGCCATTACCAATTGTGACGGTAAACTCTCCAACCATTTGTGCTGGTCAAACAGCCGGCTTAACAGCATTGGGAGCAACAACCTATACTTGGAGTGCAGGAGCAACATCCACTGGTGTGAATACAGCTAATGCGTCTCCATTAATTACAACTTCTTATACGGTAACAGGAACAGCAACAGGATGTAGCAATACAGCAGTAGCAACAGTTACTGTAAATCCTCTTCCAATTGTAACGGTGAATTCTCCAACAATTTGTGCTGGACAAACCGCATCCTTAATAGCAGGCGGTGCTTCAACTTACACATGGAGTGCGGGAGCTTCTTCAACAGGAGTAACTACTGCTGCTGCAACTCCGGCAACAACTACAACTTATACGGTAACTGGAACATCAGCTTTAGGATGTACAGGAACTGCAATTGCAACCGTTACGGTTACACCTATTCCAACCGTAACTGTTACATCACCAACAATTTGTATTGGTGCTACTGCTACATTAACAGCAGGTGGAGCTACAACCTATGTTTGGAGCGCTGGTGCAACATCAACAGGTGCAACAACTGCTACAGCTTCTCCAGTATCAACAACAACGTATACAGTAACAGGAACTTCTTCGGGTTGTACAAATACTGCAATGGCAACAGTTACTGTAAATCCTTTACCAATTGTAACGGTGAACTCTCCTAGTATTTGTCCAGGAAGTACGGCAACATTAACAGCCGGTGGCGCAACTACTTATACATGGACTGCAGGGGCTGTTCCTGCAGGTGTGAATACGGCAAATGCATCTCCATTAGTGACTACAACATATACCGTTACAGGTACATTGTTAGGTTGTACAGCAACAGCTGTTTCAACAGTTAGTATCAACGCTTCCTTAACAGTGGATGCGGGATTAAACGATACGATTTGTTTTGGACAAAGTACACCATTAACTGTTACTCCAAATGGAGCAGGTTATACTTATAGCTGGTCACCGGCTGCAGGTTTAAGTGCTACCAACATTTTCAATCCTTCTGCAAATCCAACTACCACTACTACTTATGTTGTGGTGGTAACGGATATCAATGGTTGTACAGGAAACGATAACATAACTATTTATTCAGATCCACAAATTAATCCTACAGTAACAGGGATAAACATAACTTGTAACGCTGCTTGTAACGGTTCTACTACCGTTGCTACAACAGGAGGTTCAAACGTTTATACTTATTTATGGACCAGTGGAGCTACCACTGCTACTAGTGGATCTTTATGTCCGGGTTCTTATTCTGTAACAGTAACAGATAGTTGGGGATGTACCGTAAGCGGAAGTACTTCTATCACTCAACCTACTTTATTGGTTGGATCAATTACTACTTCAACACCTGTAACATGTAATGGCGCTTGCAACGGAACAGCAACCGCTTCTGGTGCTGGTGGAACAGGAGCATATACGTATTCATGGAACACAGTGCCTGCACAAACAAGTGCTACGGCAACTGCAATGTGCGCAGGTACTTATACGGTAACAGTAAGAGATGCAAATAATTGTACAAGTACTGCTACGGTTACTATTACTCAACCTTTTGCTTTAACAGCTAGTATCATTACACAAACAAACGTTAACTGTTTTGGTGCTAGTACAGGAAGTGTTACTGTTGCTGGTTCAGGTGGAACACCAACGTATCAATATTCAATCAATGGTGGAACTACTTATTTCCCAAGTGGTACTTTTTCCGGACTTGCTGCCGGTAGTTATACTATCATTGTAAGAGATGCTAACAATTGTACGGTTGCTCAAGCGGTAACAATAACTCAGCCTACAACAATAACGTCTTCCGTTACAGCACAAACAAATGTGGCTTGTTTTGCTGGCAACACAGGAAGTTTTACTGCAGCAGCAGCTGGTGGAACACCAACGTATCAATATTCAATTAACGGTGGAACTACTTATCAGTCTAGCGGAACATTTAACTCCTTAACTGCAGGGCCTTACACCGTAACCATTCAAGATGGAAACGGATGTACGTTCACACAAGCTGTTATTATCACACAACCTACTCAGGTTACTGTAACAGCTACTAAAGTAGATGCTACTTGCGGAGCGGCTAATGGTTCATTAACTGCAACGGGTGCTAGTGGAACTCCTTCTTATACTTATTCAATTGGTGCGGCTTTCCAAGTAAGTGGAACATTCGGTGGTTTGGCTGCTGGAACCTATACCGTAACAGTGAGTGATGCCAACGGATGTACAGGCACTACCACCATTACCATTGTTGATTTGAGTGGATTAACAGCTTCCATTACCGCACAAACAAACGTTAGTTGTAATGGGGGAACAAATGGTAGTGTTACAGTTATCGCATCAGGTTCTACGGGTCCTTACCTTTACTCTATCAATGGCGGAGCCTTAGGTGGTAGCGGAACATTTGCTGCTCTTGCACAAGGAACCTATACTGTGGTTGCTCAGGATGCAAATGGCTGTACAATTTCAGTCCCTGTTATAATTACTCAGCCTACGTTATTAACGGCAAACATTTCGGCACAAACAAACATTAGTTGTTTTGGTGGTAGTAACGCAAGTGTCACTGTTGCCGCAGCTGGTGGAACAACAACTTATACCTACTCTTTAGATGGAGGAGCATTTGTTGCAGGAGCTACTTTCACAGGATTAACAGTAGGTGCTCATACCATTACTTTGCGTGATGCGAACAACTGTACAGTAATTATTCCTTTTACAATCACACAACCAACAGCATTGACACTTGTTACTTCTGTGGTAAACGCTACATGTACTGCTGCTAATGGCTCTGCAATAGTTGTAGCCTCAGGGGCAACTCCAATCTATACCTACTTATGGACTCCGGGTGGAGCCACTACTGCAACTGACAACGCAAATACTGCAGGAAACTATACCGTTATTGTTACCGATGCGAACGGCTGTACCTCAAGTGCAACGGCTACTATCGGTTCAAACCTGGGCGGAACGGCTGTGATTTCATCAAGCAACAACGTTTCTTGTACGGGTTCAAGCGATGGCTCTGCAACAGTTTCTATGGGTGCAGGCTCAACACCGCCATTCACTTATGCTTGGACACCAAGTTCTCAAACTACTGTGACAGCTTCGGGACTAGCTCCTGCTAGTTATACCGTAACAGTAACTGATGGAAATGGTTGTATCTCTACTGCTACAACAGTAATTACACAACCTACTTTATTGACTCAGACATTTACCACCGTTAACGTTCATTGTTTTGGAGGTTCTACAGGGTCTATTACGATCAACCCTGCGGGCGGAACTCCTGGATATACTTATCTTTGGACTCCTGGAAGTTATACCACTCAAACCATATCGGGGTTACCTGCGGGAACTTACACCTGTGTTTACACCGATGCAAATGGTTGTCAGAAAACAGCTTCGGTTGCCATTACTCAACCTGCAGGAATGGTATTGTCATCTACCCAAGTGGATGCTACATGCAACTTGGCTAACGGAAGCGCAACGGTTTCTGCAGCCGGTGGAACAGGACCTTATACTTACTCTTGGAGTACGGTACCGGTACAAACAACTCCTACCGCTTCAGCATTGCCTTCTAATACCTATGTGGTAACAGTAACCGATGCCAACAGCTGTACTCAAACACTTGCTGTCACCATCAACAACTTAGCAGGTCCGGTAGCGACTGTTTTCAGCGTAAACAACGTTTCCTGTTTTGGAGATAATGATGGAAATGCAACGGTAACGGTAAGTGGTGGAACTATTCCATTTACCTTCTCTTGGAGCAACGGACAAACCTTACCTACTGCTACCAATTTAGTTGCTGGCACTTATACACTTGTTGCAACAGATGCAAGTGGCTGTATTGCTTCTACCTCTGTTACCATTACAGAACCACTTTTATTGGATCTGGCCATAGCAAGTACAAACCCTACGTGTGCAGGAGCTTGTGACGGAACATTGATCTCCAATACATTTGGAGGTACTGCACCTTATACTTATTTATGGAATCCGGGTGGAGTAACAACACCATTTGTATTGGGCTTATGTGCCGGAACCTATACCCTGCAAGTAACAGACATAAACGGCTGCACCGCATTTAAACCTGCAACCCTAACCAATCCTGTTGCTGTTACTGCTTCTACAACCAGTACAAACGTTTCTTGTAGCGGCTTATGTAATGCAACAGCAACGGCAAATCCATTAACAGGCACAGGACCATTCACCTATTTATGGACCGATGCCAGTGCTCAAACCACACAAACAGCAACCGGATTATGTTCGGGAACTTATACCGTAACTGTTACTGATGCTGCAGGATGTACTGCAACGGCAACGGCAATGGTTACCTCTCCTGCTTCAATGCTTACTTCTATTACTGCACTTGGAAATGTAACTTGTTTTGGAGCCTGTGATGGATTTGCAACAGCAACTGTTGTTGGCGGATCTGCACCGTATGCTTATTTATGGAATCCTACAAGTACAGCTGGAGCTGCAGTAAATAATTTATGTGCTGCAAATTATACAGTTACTGTTACCGATGCAAACGGATGTACCGCCTCTACAACTGCTAACATTACCGAGCCATTCCCACTTATTGCTACAATCACCAGCACTAACGTAACGTGTTTTGGTGCATGTGATGGCACTGCAAATGCTGTTTATACAGGTGGAACAGGACCATATACCTTCCAGTGGACCCCTACATTTGCTACCACACCAAACATTGCATCTATTTGTGATGGAATACATAACTTATCTGTTACCGATGGAAATGGCTGTATAGCAACAGCTTCAGTAGTAATTACTCAGCCTACTATTTTAGCGGTTTCAACAACTACTACCAATTCTTCTTGTGGAAATGCTGACGGGTCTGCTTGTGCTGCCATCACCGGTGGTGTGCCTCCTTTTGCTTATTCATGGAACGACCCTTCCAATCAAACTACCAACTGTGCATCCAATATCAATGCAGGTGTGTATACTATTTCTATTACTGATGGAAACGGATGTAGTGTAACAGGACTTGCAAACGTAAATGACAATACTGCTCCTATAGTTACTATTCCAACAAGTGCAAACGTAACGTGTGCGGGTGCTAATAACGGAAATGCGCAATCAAATGCTGTTGGCGGAATTATTCCTTACTCAATTGTTTGGACACCTACAGGACAAACTACCGCATTTATTTCGGGATTGTCTGGGGGCATCTACACTGTTACATACACTGATTCTATCGGCTGTATTGGAAGCACTTCTGTTACTATTAATGAACCTGCTCCTTTGGTATCGGGTATTATTGCTTCTAGTAATGTTAGTTGTTTCTTAGCTTGTAATGGAACTGCTACTCTTGGCGCTGGAGGCGGAACAACTCCATATACTTATTTATGGAATACAACTCCAACTCAAAACACTGCTGCTGCATCAGGCTTATGTGCTGCCGGATATACCGTAACAATAACTGATGCAAACGGATGTACAAGCACCAGCTCGGTGAATATTACTTCTCCTACTGTAATCACCGTAGCCCTTACATCCACTACAAACGTAAGCTGTAATGGTGGTAATAATGGAACAATCAACACCACTGCTTCGGGTGGAACTCCTGGGTATACTTATACTTGGACTCCTAGTGTGGGCTCTGGGCCAATGGTTACAGGTCTTGTTGCTGGAACATATACCTTAGTTGTGGCCGATCAGAATGGCTGTTCAAGTACAACAACCTACACCATAACACAACCTGCTGCGATAACGGTTTCTACAATAACTAATTCTAGTACTTGCGGAAATTCAAACGGATTTGTGTCGGTTACGCCACTTGGCGGTACTCCTGGATATACTTATCTATGGAATGATCCATCCACGCAAACAACAGCCATTGCTACTTCATTACCTGCAGGAACCTATACTGCTATTGTAACAGATGCAAATGGTTGTAGCGTTTCTACTGCGGTTGTATTATCCGATCAGGCTGGCCCTACATTGGCTCCATTTACCTTCACCGAGCCATTGTGTAGTGGAACACCATTGGGTACTGCTACTGTTTTCCCGGTTGGTGGAACTCCTTTATATACTTATTTATGGAGCGGCATTGGTGCACAAACCACCCAAACGGCTACAGCTTTAGTTGCTGCAACTTATACGGTTACTGTTACTGATAACAATGGTTGTACTGCAGTTGGTTCTGTTACTGTTACTCAACCTTCACCTACTGATATTATTGTGAGTCCGACCGATACCATTTGTATTGGACAAAATGCAATAATTTATGGTGCCGGTTTTGGCGGAACACCAACCTATACATACACATGGGTGCTACCGGCTACGTTTACAGGATCTGGACCACACGTAGTAAACCCTACTGTTACTACAACCTATGATGTTTTCTTAATAGATGCAAATGGATGCGTTTCTCCTACCCAAACCATTACCTTATTTGTTCATCCTCCTGTTACTGTTACGGCAACAGACGTGAGTGTTTGTAGCGGAAGTTTTGTTACCATCTCTGCTGTGGCTGGTGGTGGTAATGGTGGACCATATACTTATACTTGGAGCAATTCGTTTGTGGGTGCTTCTCAAAGTGTGTCGCCTCCTTTAGCTTCATCACCATTTAATTACATTGTAATGGTAGATGACGGATGTTCTTTGTTAGCAACCGATACCGCAACTGTTACAGTTAATCCTTTAGCTGTATCTTTTATGCTGGCCAATGATACTGCTGGTTGTGAAGACTTTACGGTTACCTTAAACGGAGTGAGTGATATTGGAACGGTGTATTCATGGAATTTTGGTGATGGTTCAGCAAGTGTTACCGGAGAACCTGTTACACATACCTACCCTAATCCGGGATCATACAACGTAACATTAACAGTTACTACTGCACTAGGTTGTTCTTCCTCTATTACAAACAATAACTATATTGATGTATGGCCTGGACCTGTGGCTGCATTTAGCTACTCGCCAACAACTGTTACTCAAACCGCACCACTAGTTGAATTTACGGATCTGTCTACTGGAGCAAATGCTTGGGAGTGGGATTTTGATCACCCTTCTGGAATTTATTCCGACACTGCTCAAAATCCTTCATTCTCCTACAATGATACCGGTTCATACGTGGTGATGTTAGTGGTAACAAACAGCTTTGGCTGTACCGATACTGCTTACAATAACTTAGAGGTGTTGCCTGAGTATACATTGTATGTGCCTAATGCATTTACACCAAACAATCATGATGGAAATAACGATACATTCTTCCCTCAAGGAGTTGGAATCGACCCTGATAATTTTGAAATGATGATCTTTGATCGTTGGGGTAATATGATTTACAAAACTACTGACATCAACAAAGGTTGGGACGGGAAAGCAAATGGAGGCGATAAGATTGCACAGATTGATGTATACGTCTGGAAAATTAATACTCAAGACTACAAAGGCGACTCTAAACAATATGTGGGTACCGTTACTATTGTCAAATAACCTTTAATACAAAATAGAAAAAAAAG